>JAUXPP010000139.1 GCA_030683705.1 Polaromonas sp.
GTACACGTATGCCGTGAACGCTGCGGCGGTCAACGCCTTGCCGGCGGGCTCGACGCCGACGGATGTCTTTACCGCGACGGTGACCGATGCCGCTGGTGCGACCTCCACGCAGACGCTGACGCTGACGGTGACGGGGGCCAACGATCGGCCAACAGGTACGGTCAGCGGCGGCTCCACCACGTTTACCGAAGGCAACAATGTCACTTCCACGCCTGTGGTGGTTGACAGTGCCATCACGGTTGGCGATGTGGACAACGCCAACCTGACAGGCGCCACAATTTCCATCGGAACGGGCTTCACATCCGGTCAGGATGTCCTGGGATTCGCGACCATGGGGGCCATCACGGGAAGCTATAATGCAACGACGGGCGTTCTGACCTTGAGCGGAACCGCAACCGTCGCCCAATACGAGGCGGCACTGCGCACTGTCACCTATACCAACACCAGCGAAGCGCCGTCCACTGCCACGCGTACGATCAACTACGTGGTCAACGACGGACAGGCGCTGAACAACCTGAGTACGGTGTCCAGCAAGACCATCGATGTCGTCGCGGTGAACGACACCCCGGTCAATACCGTGCCTGGAGCACAGACCATGGCCGAGGATTCCACCAGGGTATTCAGCACGGGTAATGGCAACGCCATCACCATCGCGGACACGGACAGCACAAGTTTTACGACGACCGTCAGCGTGACCAGCGGGACCCTGACGGCGCTGGCTTTTGCGGGTGCGACCATCACCAACAACGGTTCAGGCAGCGTGACCATCAGCGGTACGGCTGCGGCCATCAACGGTGCCCTCAACGGGCTGGTTTACACGAGCACTGCTGACTACCACGGGACCGCCACCCTGACCGTAGCAACAAGCGACGGAACAAGCACGGATACCGATACGGTCACATTGACCGTCACGCCTGTGGTGGACATCACGGCAGACGCGGTGACAACGCTTGAAGACAATGCTGTCACGATCAATGTCCTGGGTAACGACACCTTCGAAAACGCAGGCAGGGTCGTCACGGCGGTCAACGGCAGTGCCATCATTGATGGCGGCCCCGCGGTGGGGGTCACCAATGGCAGCGTGGCGCTGGTTGGCGGGCAACTGGTATTCACGCCGCAGGCCAATTTCAACGGCGCTGTACCGACCTTCACTTACACCGTCACGTCCGGCGGCGCGACCGAAACGGCCAACGTCAATGTGACTGTTACCTCCGTGAATGATGCGCCGACCTTGACTGCAACTGCAGCCAATCCGGCGTTCACCGAAGGGGCCGGTCTCGCGCAGGGCGCGGCCGTGTCGGTGTTCAGCGGTGCAACCATCAGCGCGATCGAAGCGGGCGAGACAATCACCGGGCTGACCTTTACCGTCAGCGGCTTGCTCAATGGTGCGAATGAGTCCATTGTTGTCGATGGCAGCACCATCACCCTGGGAGCGGGCAGTACCGGGACAACCGCTACCAATGGCGTTGGCTACATCGTCACGGTCAGCGGAGGCAACGCAACCGTGACCTTGCTGGGAGGTTCGCTCACCCCCGCGGCCGCGCAGACGCTGGTCAATGGCATTACCTACCAGAACACCATTGCCAACGACCCCACCGCCGGCGACCGCATCTTCACCCTGACGCAGATCAAGGACAGCGGCGGCACGACCAGCGGGGGTGTGGACACCACGGCGGTGTCGATCGCTTCGACCGTTTCGGTCGTTCCGAGAAACGATGCCCCCACATTGACGGCAACCACAACGGCCCAGACGGTGACCGAGACCGGGACAGCCGGCAACCAGGCTCCGGCCTCCACGGCGGTGTTTACCGGTGCGGCTGTCGGGACTGTCGAAAGCGGACAAACCCTCACCAGCCTGACGTTTACCGTCACCGGGCTGCAGGACGGAGCCAACGAGACCATCTCGGTTGACGGCGTCACCATCAATTTGGGAGCCAGCATCGCAGGCTGGACGGGAACCAACGGCCTGGTTTACACATCGACCGTGAGCGGTGGGACGGCGACCGTGACCTTGAGCGGCGGAAACTTGAGCCCGGCCCAAATGCAGACGCTGGTGAACGGCATCACCTACCAGAACACGGCCGTGGACAACCCGACCGCGGGTACCCGGACGTTTACCCTGACCCAGATCCAGGACAGTGGCGGTACCCTGAATGGCGGCGCGGACACGACGGCGCTGGCCATCGCCTCGACGGTCACGGTGGCGGCGACCAACGATGCGGCGGTCCTGGATCTGGATGCCAGCGCGGCGGGGACGGGATACGCAACCACTTTCGTCTATGCGGGGGGGTTTGCGGCCGTCAAAATTGTCGACTCCGACGTGCTCATCACGGATGTCGACAGCCAGCACATCGCCAGCGTGACGATCGTTATCAGCGCTAACTTCAGTGACAGGGGAACGGATTCCCTGGCGTTCAACAACATCAACCCGGCGAAATTCACCAGCACCTACAACGCTGGCACCGGGACGCTGGTTATCAGCACCATCGGCGGGCAGACCGCCACCCTGGCGGAATACCAGGCCGCACTGCGCGAGGTGACCTTCGACAACGTGGGCGCAAACCGCGCACGCACGCGGGACATCGATATCACCGTGACGGATGCGGAAGGGCGTGTCAGCAACACCGCAACCACCGCGGTGACTTTTTCAAACACCACGACTCCGGCGGTGTTCGCGGCCGCGGCATCGGGCAACGAGGATGCTGCCTACATTGCGATTGAGTTGAACGGGCGGGATGACACCTCCATAGCGCGCTTCCAGATCACCACGTCGCTTGCGAACGGCACCCTGAACGGCACGCTGTATACCGACGCGACCTTGAGCACGCTGGCGGTCCAGAATACCTGGTACACCGCGACAGACAACGCCCGGACCTTCTATTTTGTGCCCAACGCCGACTACAACGGCAACGCCTCGTTCACTTTCAGGGCCGATGACGCGCTGACTGGCACCTCGTACTCTGGCACCGCCAACGCAACCATCACCGTGGCGGCCGTCAACGATGCCCCGGTGCTGACCGACCAGGTGTTGACGATGAACGCCATCCAGAATGCCGGCGTTCCGGTGGGCGCCGTCGGGACCGAGATCTCAACCCTGATCAGCGCAGCCGCGATCACGGATGTGGACGCCGGCGCCGTCGAGGGCATCGCAATCATTGGCACGGATTCCACCAACGGCACCTGGTTCTTCACCACGGACAACGGCACGACATGGCGGGAAATCGGGGCGGTGAGCAACACCAGCGCGCTGCTGCTCAATTCCAATGCCAACACGCACGTGTACTTCCAGCCGAATACGGGTTACACGGGGACAGTCACGAATGGCCTGACCATTCGTGCGTGGGACACCACCAGCGGCACCGCGGCGACCAAGGTCGATGTGAGCACCAATGGCGGCACGACCGCTTTCTCCTCGGCAACAGACACGGTGGCCGTCACGCTGACCGACATCAACGACGCCCCGACCCTGACGGCGACGGCGACCAGCCCGACCTTCACCGAAGGCGTGGGTGCTGCACAGTCGGCAGCTGTTGCCGTGTTCAGCGGCGCGGCGGTCAGCACGATTGAAGCCGGGCAGACAATTTCGGGCCTGAGCTTCACCATCGGCGGCATCGCGGACGGCGCGAACGAGCAGATTGTGGTGAACGGCACCACCATTGCCCTGGGCGCGAACAGCTCGGGAACGACCGCCACCAACGGGCTGGGTTATACGGTCACCATTGCCGGTGGCGTGGCGACGGTTGTGCTGACCGGTGGCACCTTGACAACGGCGGCAACGCAGACCCTTGTCAACGGCATCACCTACCAGAACACCAACGTCTATAACCCGACTGCCGGCGATCGTACCTTCACGCTCACGCAGATCATTGACAGCGGCGGGACGGCCAATGGAGGTCAAAACACCTCCACCTTGTCGATGTCTTCGACCGTCACTGTCGTTCCCGTCAACGACGTGGCACCGACGCTTGATCTGGATGCCGACGGCGGCGGTAGCGGCTATGTCACGAGCTACACGGAAAACGGCGCCGGGGTGTCCATCGCCGACGTGGACATCACGGTGGCCGACGACAACACCAGCTTGACGGGGGCCGTGGTTACGCTGACCAACTGGCAGCCGGGCGACACGCTCTCCATAGGCGCAATCGATGGCGGCATCAGCTATACGCTGTCCGGTTCGAACAACAACATCCTGACCCTGTCCGGATCCGCGCCGGTTGCTGCCTATGCGGCGGCGTTGCGGGCGATCACCTATTCGAATACGTCCGACAGCCCGAGCACCACGCCTCGCAGCATCACGGTCACCGTGAATGACGGCACACTGACCAGCACTGCCGCAACGACCACCATCAACGTGACTGCCGTCAATGATGTGGCTGTTCTTGACCTGGACGGCAGCGCGGCGGGCACCGGGTATTCCACGTATTTCGTCCGCAGCGGCCCGTCTTCGACGGCAGTGAAAATTGCGGATACCGACAATGTGATCCTCGACGCCGATCATGCCAACCTGACCAGTGCGACCATTACGCTGACCAACTGGTCGACCGGAGACGTGCTTTCCACGGCCGGCATTCCTGGCGGCCTTGGCATTACAGCCGTGATCAGTGGCGCGAACAACAACATCGTCACGCTGTCCGGTTCTGCCAGCCTGGCGAACTACCAGACCGCGCTCGCTGCCATCACCTACACCAACGCGAATGCGGCAGCCAGCCTGACGGCGCGCAATTTCACCGTGACCGTCAGTGATGGTGTTGCTACAAGCAATGTGGCCAACACCACCATCAATATCGCGACTTCGGGAACGCCGATTGCGACCACCGCATCCGCGACCGGCAACGAGGATGCTGCAGGCGGCATCCCTGTGACCCTGACGGCTGTGGATCCAAACGGAACCATCGCCAGCTTCACCTTGAGCAGCACGCCTGCGAACGGCGTGTTGTATACCGATGCGGCGATGACGCAGGTGGCATCGACGGCAACGGCCTACGCCGCTACGTCGGGCAGCCTGGTGTTGTACTTCAAGCCTAATGCCAACTGGTCGGGGACGACAAACTTCAACTTTGTTGCGACCGACAACTCGAGCGTCAACAGTACCAGCACGACGGCAACACTGAACGTCACCGCTGTTGCAGACGCGCCGACCCTGGGTGTGGTCAATGCCTTCACCGAAGTGTTCAGTACCAGCTGGGAGTCGGTTGGAACCCTGTCGGCCACGGTGAATGACAGCAACAATGCGACACATGCGAAAGGCACGGCGGCCATCGAAGGCTGGACCCTGGTGACCACGCTCGCCGGAGACACCTCTGGCGCCTCGGCAGGCACCCAGAGCAACCAGTTTTACTTCAATGCCGACGGTGACAACCTGGTGAGTTCACCTGGCGGTGTCGTGTATACGGCCAACGGCATGGCCGGCAGCGCCACCGGCGCCGACTCGCAAAAGGTGTTTTTGCACCTGGACAATGCAGCCAATGGCGCATCCGCCCTGAACCCGAACTACCAGACCTTGGGCATCACCCGAACGATTAACGTGTCGGATACCGGCAAGATTTACCAGCTGAGCATGAACTATGCGCCGGATGCGGCGCCCACTGCCGGAACGGGGTTCCAGGTGGTGCTGGATGCGGGAACGGGCAGCGAGGTGGTTTACACCTACGCCGCAGGATCGGTGAATTCGGCGCTTCAGTGGGAGGCCATACGGGCTGGCTTTAACTTTACTACCACAGGCAATCACACCATCACGATTCGCACCAATTCGGCTGAAAGCGGCGAGGGGGTCGGCGCCTATTTCGATGACATTCGACTGGTGGAAGCACAAGGGGCGATGCAATACAGCGGAGTGGCCGCAAACGGCGCCACGGTGACCAGCATTTCCCTGGCCGGAAAAATTACGGTGGCCCTGACAGATACCGACGGGTCGGAGACGTTGTCCGACATATTGATCAGCAATATCCCAGGGGGTGGACGTATCGTGTCGGGCGGGACAACCTACAACCCGGTCGGCGGCTCGGTGAGCGTTCCCATTGCTGCGCTGGCGGCTGCTTTCCTGATTTTGCCGGAAGATTACTCCGGCAGGCTGGATCTGGGTGTCACCGCGACAAGCACCGATGGGGTGAACGGGCCAACAGCTACTTCGTCGCAAACCTTGTCGTTCAACATCTTCACGCCCGGCATCTCGTCGGGTCTCCCGCCGGCGCTGGCCGTGGTCGGTGATACGACGATTGTTGAAGGGCAATATGCCGTGTTTGATATTCGCCTGGCGGCCCAAACCGGCAATGACGTGACGGTCACGCTGGCAACGACCAACGGCACCGCAAGCGGGGCAGACTACGGCAGCAGTCTGGAATATTCCATCAACGGTGGCACGACCTGGACAGCGTATTCAGGCAGCCTGGTGATTGCCGCAGGTAAAACCAGCGTGCTGGTGCGGACATCGACGACGCCTGACGATGCCATTGAGAGTTCGGAGACTTTCACGCTGACGGCCACCTTGTCGTCAGGTCCGATTTCCAATTCGACAGCGACCGGGACGGCAACCATTCTTGATCTCGACAGTGCCCCCATCCTGTTTGTGCGGCCTATCGGTCAATGGACTTTTGATGAAGCCTTTGGTGTGCCGGCGCTCAACGAGCTCCGCAATATCGTGGGCACCTTGTCGGATGCCAACACCGGCAACGGCAACGCCTTGCCCACCTGGACCACAGGGCATGCAGGGACCTCTGGGACGGCGCTGCAGTTTGACGGCAAGGGCTCGTCTCTGGCGGTCGACCCTGCAGAGCTGAATCCCATCACCGGGTCTGCCACGGTTTCCTTCTGGATCAAAACCACGCAAAACGCGACAACCGACGCCGCCCAGTTTGGCGGACAAGATATCGGCTGGAACAGGCCAAGCGTGATCGGGTCCGAGCAAAACAGTGCCGAAAACGATGCGCAGTGGGGGTGGCTGGACAACAACGGTCGCATTGGCCTGAATGTGGGCAATGCGGCGGGTGCGAAAAGCACCACGGTAGTGTCCGACGACACCTGGCATTTTGTGGCCATGACACGAAACACAACCACCGGTCAGACACAGATTTGGGTGGATGGCGTGCTCGAAAACACGGTCACGAATGCGGCCCTGGGTGGAACCATCACCAACGTTTTTGGCATTGGTTTCACCAACGGGGTGAACGCCGACTTCTCCCGCAACATTGCCAACGACAAGTACCTGAACGCCACCATCGACGATTTGCGGATCTACGACAAGGTGCTGACCAACGAGCAGGTTCGCTCGGTCTGGGTGACAGAGTCGAATCATCACGATGTGGCGATTGCAAACGACGGCACCAGTTTCGAGTTTGAAGTTTCTGCCCAGGCCTTTGACTCGCTGACCCTGAGCGGTCTGCTTACTGGCTGGACCGTCAGCGACGGTGCAGGCCATACGGCCAACATTACTGGCGGCGCGGCGCAGCTGGTTGATATTTCGGCATGGGACCTTTCCACCAGGCTGGTGGTGACGGGTGTGACGGCAAGTCAGTCGGCATTGATCGGGGTGAGCGCCACCACCGGTGTGCATACTGTCGACCAGCTGATCAACCTGGTTTCAGCCAGCACCTCCTATGAAGGAACCGCAGCAAACAACACCCTGACCGGCGGTGCGGCCTCCAACTTCCTGTTCGGCTTCGATGGCAGTGACACGCTGACGGGCGGTGCGGCTGACGACCGCCTGGTGGGCGGCACCGGCAACGACACGCTCACCGGCAACGGCGGACGTGACCTGATTATTGGGGGCCAGGGTGCTGACACCATGAACGGTGGTGCAGGCGCAGACATCTTCAAGTGGGAGCTGAACGACGGCGGCACGGCGGGCGCGCCTGTCACCGACACGATCAATGGCTTCGACATCGGTGCCCGCACGGCGGGCGGTGATGTGCTTGATTTGCGCGACCTGCTCATCGGGGAGACCGCCGGCACGCTGCTCGGGCAGGACAACCTGGCCAACTACCTGCACTTCGAGCAGTCCGGCGCCGACGCGATCGTGCACATCAGTTCCACCGGTGGATTTGCGGCTGATCCCCATGCGGTGGGCGCGCCTTCTTCCGTGGTGACCGGTGCCGAAGACCAGAGGATACTGCTCACCGGCGTGAATCTGGGTGGGGCGACCACCGATCAGCAGGTGATTCAGTATCTGTTGCAGAACGGCAAACTGATCACCGACTAGGTCGCAGGCTTCTCAACGGAAACCGCCGGGCGCCATGGCGCCGGCGGTTTTCTTATCTTGGGGCCTTGATGGCCGGGCCCGTGGCGCCGTCGAAGCCGGCTGCTTCCAGTGCCCCCAGCTCGGTGCGGTCAATCACGCCCTCGCCGTACACCTGCATGTCCATTTTGTGCGCGGCAGCGGCCAGGTCCTTGAGGAAGACCTGGTTGTTCGGGTTGAGATGCAGGCCGCGGATGAAGCTGGAGTCGACCTTGAGAAAATCGAGTCCAAAGTCGTGCAGCGTGTCTGAATGGCTGAAGTGGCGGCCAAACTGTGTCAGGCCGATTCGGCACCCGGCGTTGCGGACATCGGCGACGAATGCAGGAAGAATGATGGTGTGCTTCAGGATGTCTGCTTCGGGCACTTCCAGCCACAACCGCCGCGCCAGCAGGGGTTTTTTCCTGAGCATGTCCAGCAGCCGCTCACGAAAACCCTCGTCACGCAGCGAGGCGGCCGTCAAGGTGATTGCCACGCCGACAAGCGCGGGGTCCTTGTGCAGCTTGTCGAGGGCCAGCGTGAGGGTGGCCATGTCAACCGCCGGCGTGAGCTGGAAGTGTTCTGCCACCTGCATGAACCGGTTGACGGGTTGCCAGTCCGCGACGTCGGTGAATGCGACTTCCAGCGGGCATTCGACATGCGCGAGCCGTCCTTTCATGTCCAGGACCGGCAGGGATGCCAGGCGCACCTGCCCTTGATCCAGTGCGCGACCGATCGACTGGGCAATTTCTTCCTCGCTGCTCGGCAGGTCTGCATTGTTTGCGCCGTCGTTCGTGCGAATGGCGTTGATGCCTTGTGACTCGGCGGCTGCCAGCGCGGTCGCCGCCTGTGCCAGCAAGCTCGCAATATCCTGCCCCCTTGTCAGGTTGGCGATGCCGATATGAACCACCGGCTTGCCCGGCTCGGCCCAGGGCGAACATGCGTCAACCAGGGCGTTCAGGACCTTGGCCGCCGCTTCCTGTGCGCTGACCTGGCTGGGCAGCAGCAGGACAAAATCAGCCTCGCCGATGCGTGCGGCAACGCCCTGGGTTTGCACCTTGTGCTCATGAAGGACCTGCGCAAACGCCTTGAGCATTTCGTTGGCCACTGGCGCTCCCCGGCGCTGGTTGAGTCCGGAAAAGCCGGACGCGCGGACCAGCAACAGGTGGCCGTCCGCCGCCTCTTCGGTGTCAAGCAGGTCCAGCAACTGAACCATGAAGAAGGTGCGGTTGGGCAGACCGGTCAAAGGGTCGTAGTTGGCAGTGATCCGCAGCACCTCCAGCCGCTGGGCTTCTTCCGCGAACATGTCCTTGAGCCGGCTGACGGTGCTGTTCATCGCCTGGGCCAGTTGCCTGAGTTCGGGCACGTCCGGCAGGTCTATCGTGACAAAGCGCCGTTCGCTGATGGCGCTTGCCTGATTGATGACCCGTTGCAAGGGCTCCCGCAGGCGGCGCAGGGTCATTGCCCCGAGGAAACCGCCGACCAGCCCGGAAAGACCCAGGGCCAAGGTCAGTTGCAAAACACTTTTCCAAAGGGACTGGTAGGCAAACCGGGTGGTGCTCACGAGGGTCAGGGTGCCAATCTGTTTCCAGCCGCTGCTGATCTGCGCCTGGCCGGGAGCCACGGTCAGGGGCAGGAGATTCACAAACCACGCCGGTGCAATTTGCCCGGTGCCGGGCGCTGACCGTTCGACGATGGGTTTCCCCAGGGGATCCACCACGCGTATCAGCTCATAGTGGCCGCTGTCGAACAGGGCGGATACCGTCAATTCGATCATCACGGCATCAGCGTTTTGCTGGCTCAGCGCCAGCGCCAGGGCTGTCGCGTTGTCGTTGTTCTTCAAATTGAGCTGATCGGACAGATAACTTCGCGCGTTCAGCGTGGACGCCAGCAGCCCGCCCATCAGGGCCAGCAGGGTGCTGAGAAAAATTGCGAGCCACATTTGGCGGTACATCGACATGGGAATTCCCTTCGGGACAGTTCTTTATAGCGTTTTCTGGATGTGGTCAGTCGAAACCTTCGGCACGTGCCCGCCTCAGCAATTCCTGCCAGCGCGACAAGGTCCCGGGGCCGCCGGCACCTCTTGCGCCGGACGCGCCCTGCCACAGGCCCTGACTGTTGAAGCTGAAAACCGGTTGCAGGTCAGGGCGGCGCGAGGCGGGCTGAAGATCGTTGATCAGGTTGTCGAGAATCAGGGGTTCCGCGTCCGGACTCGGGTAAAACGCCAGCACCATGTGGGCCTGCGTGATGCTGCTGTTGACGCCGCCCAGGCGCGCCTGCACATACACCAGCCTCATTTTTTCGTCAGGAATGCCCAGCAGCAGCAGGGAAAAATACTTGACGATGGCAAAGTCTTCGCAGTCGCCTGCGCCGCGCCCCAGGGTTTCCATCGGGGTGGCCCAGTAGTCGCTTCTGCCCCATACCGTCAGGTCTTCATCGAACCTGACGCGCCGGTTGAAAAAGTCGTTGACCCGCTTGAGATTGGCGGCTTCCGGCTGCGCGGTCCCGTCTTTCAGCAGCTTCTGCCAGTCGCTGAACGAAGCCGCCGCGGGGGCGCCAAAGCGCTGGGACAGGACGTTTTGCATCCGGTCAAAGTCGACGGCCGCAACCCGCAGTGACCCGGCAATGAGCAGAACGACGAGTAGTACTGCCCTCTGAAATTGGCTCAAGTGTGTCGTTTTCGCCCCAACTGGAGGATTGATCCGGATATTAATTGCACTTGTGAAGTGCCTGCGTTAATATGAAAATATCTATATAAAACAGTAACTACCCGTGCTTTGTTAACTTGATTTCGAATGATTTCGGATCGTTTGGTTGGCAGGGTTTGAGGGTGTGTGGAACGGTTGTGCGGCCGTTGGGTTGCTGTCTGACAGGGCAAGAGCAAGGCATGCGACACCATCCATTTGACAACTTTTTCCGCCAGTTTCTGAATGCCTGCTGGTCAAAAACCTCGTGTTTTTCCAGTGTAACGGCGAAGTGGCTTGGCGCATGAGCATTCTGCAATCGCCGGGCGCCGCAAGGGCTGAGCACCGGGCTCCAGGCGCGCGCCCGGGCCGGGGGCGCACCGCTCCGCAGGTGGCACTTTCCTTGTTGTGGATCAGCATGGTGGTGGGCAACTTCGGGCTCATGGCCGGCTCCGCGGTCGCACAAACGCCTACTGCAACGCCACCGTCAACATCAACATCAACATCAACATCAACATCAACATCAACATCAACATCAACATCAACATCAACGCCAGCGCCAGCGCCAGCGCCAAAGCCGCTGACGCTCCAGGAAGCGGCGCAAAAAGCAGTTCTGAGCAATCCGGAGGTGCTGGCGCGCTGGCATACCCTGCGCGCGGCTGACTTCGAGCGCGATGTGGGCGCGGGCGCCCTGTTGCCCAAGGTCGACCTTCTGGCCGGGGCGGGGGCAGAGCGCCGCGCCGATGCCACATCCCGTTCCCGCTATGACCGCACCTCTTCCTCGCTGACCATTACCCAGTTGCTGTACGACGGGTTTGCCACGCGCAACGAAATCAAGCGGCTGGATCACGCGCGGCTGGTGCGCTTGTTCGAGTTCTTCGACACTTCCGAAAGTGTCGCGCTGGAGGTGGTGCGCGCTTATTACGACGTGCTGCGGTTCCGGCAGCTGGTGCAACTGGCCGAGGACAACTTTGTCCAGCACCGCTCGGTGTTCGACCAGACCGAGCGACGGGTCAAGGCCAAGGTTGCACGCGCAGTGGATCTGGAGCAAATCGGTGCGCGCCTTGCATTGGCGGAGGCCAATTTGCTGACCGAAACTTCCAATCTGCACGATACGACAGCGCGTTTCCAGCGGATTGTGGGGCAGGCTCCCACAGAAGAAATGCCCCTGCCCGTGCAACTGAAGCTGAACATTCCGGCTGATGCGACCGCCGCTGTCCGGCTGGCGCTGCAGCGCAATGGCGCCTTGCGCGCATCGATTGAAAATGTGCGGGCTTCCGACTCCGCGCTGGCCTCCCGGACCGGCGCTTACCAGCCGCGCTTCGACCTGCGCCTGCGGCGCGACAGGGGCAGCAACCTGAGCGGCGTCCCGGGAAGTTCCGAAACCAATGTGGCTGAAGTCGTGATGAGCTGGAACCTGTTTAACGGCATGAGCGACCGCGCGCGAGAGCGCCAGTTTGCCGAGCAGCTCAATGTCGCCAGGGACTTGCGCGACAAGACCTGCCGCGATATCCGGCAAACGCTGCTGATTGCCTATAACGATGTCCGCAAACTCAATGAGCAGCTGGCGTACCTGAACCAGAACAAGGTGTCGGTTGAAAAGGCAAGAAATGCCTACCGCCAGCAGTTCGACATCGGGCAGCGTACCTTGCTGGATCTGCTGGACACCGAAAACGAGCTCTACCAGGCCAAGCGCGCAGAGGCCACGGCCGAGCAGGATCTCAATATTGCCTATGCCAGAACACACGCCGGTGTTGGCACGCTGCTGGGTGCCCTGGAACTCTCCAGAATAGAAACCGGGGTGGTTCCCGGGTTTGACCAGTGGAACGAGGGCGAGGACGCGGCACAGCATTGCCCGGCTGAGCCAGTCACTGTCTATACGGTGAACAAGGCCGAGTTGATCGAGCGTGCCGCAGAACTGCAAAAGCAGACCGCCCTGCTCAATGCGCGCGAACGCGCGATCCAGGAGACCATGAGCGTCGTCCCGTCCGCTGCGCCGGGCTCGACGGCTCCCGCACCAGCCCCGGCCGCCACGATTGCCCCTCGAACGCCGGTATCCCCGGCGGTTCCACGTGGCCCCGCAACATCTGTTGCACCGCGGGCTCCAGCTTCGGCGCCAGTACCGGCACCGGCACGAGCGCCAGTACCAGCGGCTGTGCCAACGCCAGCACCAGCACCAGCGGTGGTACCAGCACCAGCACCAGCACCAGCACCAGTACCAGTACCAGCACCAGCACCAGCGGTGGTACCAGCGCCGGTTCCGGCGCCCGCTCCCATGCCTGCACCGGTCTCCGCGCCTGTGCCAGCTCCAGCTCCAGCGGCGCCGCTGTCATCGCCTGATGATGCGAATTACACCGAAGTGCGGCAGGCGCTGCAGAACTGGCGTGCTGCCTGGGCCAGCCGCGATGTCGATGCCTACCTGCAGTTTTATGCGCCCAACTTCGTGCCGCCAACCGGTGGTGACAGGGAGTCGTGGAAGGAAAGGCGCAAGACGGCGCTGTCCCGCGCGTCCGAGCTCACGGTTGAAATTGCCGACCTGACCGTCACCCTCAACGATGCGACGCATGCGACCATGGTGTTCAGGCAGACCTACCGGTCGGCCAACTACCGCGACATCGTGACCAAGACGCTGCAATGGACGAAGTTCGGGGATCGCTGGCTGATTGTCCGGGAAAGTTCCGCGGCTCCGCTGTCGGCAGGTCAATAGCTGTCAGGACGGCCAGCACACGGGCTGGAAGCCGTCGCGGTATAGGGGGGGGATGTGCCCCTGCCGGCAAGTGATTTGCCGGCGGCCACTTTCGGCCCCGGCCCACGGGTTTCAGCGCAGCGCGCTGCCCGCAGCGATCCGGTCCAGTTCGTCAAACACCTTGTCGAAATCGACCGGTTTGGTCCAGTAGCCGGTGAAGCCGGCCTGCTCGGCAAGTATCTTGTGCTCCGGCAAGCTATCGGCAGAACACATGAAGGCGGGCGTGTTCTCCAGCCCGGGCAGGGCCCGCATCCGCTGGAGCAGGTCGATGCCATGCATGTCCGGCAGGCGGCCGTCGAGCACCAGTACATCCGGTTGCCAGCTGGCCGCGACCTCGAAGCCCTGGGCACCGTTTTGCGCCATGCGCATCTCGACGTCGTCGCGGGTCCGCATCACGTCGTCGAAAAGCATCAGGTTGTACATATTGTCTTCGACATACAGGACCCGCATTTTCCGCAGTTCGTCGCCCGAGGCCTGGGCGGGCGCCAGGGGTGAGGGGTGCGTGTCGCTGGCGTCCTCATCATCGGGCTGCTCCCAGTAGATGTCCGTGGACACCTGGTCGAGGACGCGGCACAGGCGCGCCGACTGGATCAGCGCAGTTTCCAGACGCTTGCGTTCGGTGACATCCAGGGCGAGCTCGACAAACAGCAGGGGACGGCCCTGGCCATCAAGCTCGGAAAACAGCAGGGAGTGAATCTCCACCAGTTCCCCGTCCGGCCGGATGATGCGGTAGTCCAGCTCGATGGCACCAGGACTCCGGCGCAGTTGCTCGCGCGCACTGATCAACATGTCGAGATCGTCGGGGTAGACCAGGCCCATCGCGAAGTCCAGGGTGAGCGCCGCACCGGCTGCGCTCACGCCGAAAATCTCATAGGCCCGCGGGTTCCAGCTCAACTCCTGCTTGACGATGTTGAAAACCGACTGGGCCACGCCCGTCGATGCCATCAGTTGGCGCTGCATGCGTCGCTGGGCTTCAGCAAGCCCGAACTCGGGTTCAGGCGCGGTGTGCCGGAAGCCTTTCACGGGCTCATTCATGGGAGCATCCTGTCAGGCAGGCAGGCAGGCATGGGCGCTGGTCGGGAGGAGGTCACAGGAATCTCCAAAATAATCTGGGCCGATGGCGGGTCCGGACCGTCGTCGCCGCCGCCGTTGCTTCGGGAAATTTCATGGGATTTTTCTGCATGCGGAACCATCTTATGCCAGAAAAGGGCAATTTGGCGGCGCCCTGCCAGCTGCGGCCCGGTGATCGCCCTGCCCGGGCCGCCGGGGGTGAACCGGCGGCCTTCCTTCAGTCGGGAAGCACGGCCGTCACTTCAATTTCGATGCGTGCCCGTTCCTCGACCAGGGCCGACACCTCGACACAGGTCATGGCCGGAAAATTCCTGCCCATGACCTCCCGGTAGGCCGCACCCAGCTCTTTCAGGCGCGCAATGTATTCCACGCGGTCCACCACATACCAGGTCATGCGGACCATGTGTTCAGGCCCGGCGCCGCCGGACTGCAACACCGCAAGGATGTTCAGAAGCGCCTGCCGCGTCTGCACGATGAAATCATCGCTTTCAAACTGCTGCTGCGCGTTCCAGCCGATCTGGCCACCCACAAAAATCATCGCTCCGCGCGCCATCACACCGTTGGCGTAGCCCCTGGGTTCGGCCCAGCCCGCAGGTTGCAGCAGTTTCATCATGGTTTGTCTTCCTTTGTTGTCTCGAGATAAGGCAACAGCGCGGCGCGCAGCCCGTCCGGGATGGGCCGCACCTTGCCGTGCGGAATTTCCGAACATACCACCACGCTATTTGCAATCAATTTCAGTGTCTGGCCCTTGTCTGGCGTGCGTGAGGCGCTATGAATTTCATAGTGCATGCCGATGCTGGCGTTGCCGATGCGGGTCAGGCCCAGGCTGATGTCGATCTCGTCGCCATAGCGGCACATGCCGAGGAATTCGGTTTTCAGGTCCACGATGGGCACGCCCAGGCCGGACGCGATCAACACATGTTCCGGGTGGCCGATGTGCGCCAGAAAATCTTCCTGCGTTTCATGCAGCAGGTAGAAATACTGCGGATAAAAAACGATGCCGGCCGGGTCACAATGGTGAAACCGGATCTGCTTGCGGACCGAGAACCTCATGGCTGGCGCAGCCTGAAGCGTTGCAGCTTGCCGGTTTCGGTGCGCGGCAGGCTGGCGACGAATTCCACCTGACGCGGGTATTTGAAAGGCGCCAGCGTGGCCTTGACATGGTCCTGCAGCAGTTTGCACATGGCCGCATCCGGCGCGTGATCCGGCTTGAGCACCACAAAAGCCTTGACCACCATGCCGCGCTCCTCATCGGGCACACCGACCACACCGCATTCGGCAACCGCGGGGTGTTTGAGCAGCGCGTCTTCGACCTCCGGTCCGCCGACGTTGTAACCCGAGGTGATGATCATGTCGTCGGCACGCGCCTGGTAGAAAAAATAGCCGTCCTCGTCCTGCAGGAAGGCGTCGCCGGGGTAGTTCCAGCCGTCCCTGACGTAGTTGGCCTGTCGTTCATCGTCGAGGTAGCGGCAACCGGTGGGCCCGATCACCGCGAGCTTGCCGATGGTGCCGCGCGGCACTTCCTGCCCGGCGTCGTCGACCACCTTGGCGGTGTAGCCGGGCACCACCTTGCCGATGGCGCCGCGGCGCACCTGGTCCGGCGCGGCAGAGATGAAGATGTGGAACATCTCGGTCGCGCCTATGCCGTCGGTCATCTCGATGCCGGTCGCTTCCTTCCAGAGCTGGCGCGTCGCATCGGGCAAGCCCTCGCCGGCACTCACGCAGGTGCGCAGCGTGGGCACGCCATGCTGTTTGGCAAAGGGCGCCATCTGGCGGTAAAACGTCGGTGCGGTGTAGCAGATGGTGGCGCCGACCTCGTTGATCAGCTTGACCATGGCTTCCGGCGTGTAGGCGATGCCGGGGTAATACACCGAAGCGCCCGCCCACATCGGGAAGATCAGCATGCCGCCCAGGCCGAAGGTAAAGGCCAGCGGTGGTGAGCCCATCACGATGTCGTCCGGCCTGGCCTTGAGCACATGGCGCGGCCAGGCTTCGCAGGCGGCCAGCACGTCGCGGTGGGTGTGCACCGGCGCCTTGGGCGTGCCGGTGGTGCCCGAGGTAAAGGCCATCATCGCGATGTCGTCGGCCGAAGTCAGGCAGGGCGTGAAGTTGCCGTCTTTGGCGGACGCCAGCACAGCCAGCGATCCGGCCTCGTTGGTGTTGAATGGCACGATGTGTGCCAGCACCGGGTTCAGGCCCTGGGCCGCTTGCAGTTCGGCCAGCAGGCCGGCATCACACAGCGCCACGGCGGCCTGCGATTTGGTGATGACTTCGCCGAGCTCCTTGGCGCGCAGCAGCGGCATGGTCGCCACCGCCACCAGCCCGGCCTTGACCACGCCCAACCAGGCCAGCGCCATGCCGATGGTGTTGCCGCCGCGCAGCAACACCCGGTTGCCGGGCACCAGCTTCAAATCCTCGGTCAGCACCTGGGCGATGCGTTTGATGCGTTCATGGGCATCGTCGTAACTGAGCGTGATCTTGTCGGAGCGCAGGAAAGGCCGTTGCGACAAGCCGTTTTTCTCGACGCGCTCAAACAGCACATCCACCAGGTTGGCCTGCGCGGGAATCTGCAACTCGGGCAGGTCGTAACGCATCTGCGGCCACTGGTCTGGCGGCGGCAGGCGGTCGTGCACAAAACGGTCGGTTTGCACCGAAAGAGCGGGCTTGTTCATGATTGCAGCATCGCCTTGCCAATGATCAATTGCTGGACTTCGGTTGCGCCTTCGTAGATGCGCAGCGAGCGGATGTCGCGGTACAGGCTTTCGACCTTGGTGCCGACCTTGACACCCAGGCCGCCGTGCATCTGCAGCGCCATGTCGATCACGCGCTGGGCGTTTTCGGTGGCCGTCATCTTGGCCATGGCCGCCTCCGCGGTGATGCGTTTGCCGGCGCCACGCGCCTCGCTGTCGTCGCGCAGCCAGGCGGCGCGGTAAGTCAGCAGCGCGGCGGCATCGATCAGCGCCGCCATCTCGCCGATCTTGGCCTGGGTGAGCTGGAAGTCCGCCAGGGTCTGGCCGAACATCTTGCGTTCGCGCGAAAAACACACGGCCTCGGCCAGCGCCCGCCGCGCCATGCCCAGCGCGGCGGCGGCCACCGAGGCGCGGAAGATGTCCAGGGTCTGCATCGCCAGCTTGAAGCCGCCGTTCAGTGCGCCCAGTTGCGTATCCGCGCCGAGCCGGCAATCTGCAAACTTCAGCGTGGCCAGCGGGTGCGGCGCCATCACCGCGATGTGTTCGCTGCTGTCCAGGCCGGGATTGCCGGCGTCGACGATGAAGGCGGTGATGCCGCGGGTGCCGGCGGCTTTGTCGGTCTTGGCGAAGGTGACATAAAAGTCGGCGATGTCGCCATTGCTGATCCAGGTCTTGCTGCCGTTCAGGGCCCAGCCGCCTTCAGCCGGGGTAGCGCTGGTGGTCATGGCGCCGGCGTCCGAGCCCGCGTCGGGTTCGCTCAGTGCAAAGGCGGCGATCTTGTCGCCGCGCGCCACGGCCGGCAGGTAGGCCGCCTGCTGCGCCGGTGTGCCGGCCAGCGTGATCGCGCCGCTGCCCAGACCTTGCATCGCAAACGCGAAGTCTGCCAGCGGCGAGTGAAAGGCCAGGGTTTCGCGCAGGATCACCCGGGCGCGCGCGTCGAGTTTGTCGAGCGCGCCGCCGGCGCTGCCGGGCACGCAATACCGCAGCCAGCCGCCGTCGCCGAGCAGGCGCACCCACTGCTTGCAGGCGCGGCGGTCGTCGCTTTCGTCCACCTGTTGTTGCGGCGCCCAGTCGGCCAGTTCCCGGCCCAGGGTTCGGTGGGTGTCGTCAAAAAACGGAAGCGCGAGGTGATCGATGGCGGCTTTCATTCAATCTCCCTGGAACACCGGTTTTTGCTTGCTCGAGAACGCCTCGTAGGCGCGCGTGAAGTCCCGGGTCTGCATGCAGATGGCCTGGGCCTGGGCTTCGGCCTCGATGGCCTGGTCCAGCGTCATGGCCCATTCCTGGTGCAACATGGTTTTGGTCATGCCATGCGCGAAGGTCGGGCCGGCGGCCAGCTCGCCGGCCAGCGCCTGCGCCTTGCCCAGCAGTTCCGCCGGCTCGTGCAGCGTGTTAAAAAAGCCCCACTGCAGGCCTTCCTGCGCGCTCATGGCGCGGCCGGTGAACAGCAGCTCGGACGCGCGGCCCTGGCCGATCAGGCGCGGCAGCAGGGCGCAGGCGCCCATGTCGGCGCCGGCCAGGCCCACACGCGTGAACAGGAAGGCGGTTTTGGCCTGGGCCGTGCCCAGGCGCATGTCGGCGGCCAGCGCCATCATGGCGCCGGCGCCGGCGCAGATGCCGTCGATGGCGGCGACGATGGGCTGCGGGCACAAACGCATGGCTTTGACCAGGTCGCCGGTCATGCGCGTGAACTCCAGCAGTTCGGGCATGCTCATTTTGGTCAGCGGGCCGATGATTTCGTGCACGTCGCCGCCCGAGCAGAAGTTGCCGCCGGCACCGGTCAGCACAATCACCTTGACGTCGGTGGCGCTGTTCAGGGCACGGAACAGGTCGCGCAGCTCGGCGTAGGACGCGAAGGTCAGCGGGTTCTTGCGTTCCGGCCGGTTCAGGGTCAGGGTGGCCACGCCATCCGCAAAGGTGTAGGCGAAGTGGCGCGCTTCATACGCCGCCAGCGCATTGAACTGCGCGTGCATGGGGTTGCCGGGGCCTATGTAATGTTTCATGCGTTTTCCATTTCCTGGTTCAGGTCGGCCTGGTGTTGCTTGACCTTGCCCAGCAGCTTGTGCAGGGTCTCGATTTCGCGCGCCGACAAGCCGCCGAAGGCCTGGACAATCCAGTCCTCGTGCTGGCGCGCCATGTCGTCGAAGGTCTTGCGGCCGCGTGTGGTCAGGCGCACGCGGTAGGCACGGCGGTCGCCTTCGACGTCCACGCGCTCGACCAGGCCCTCGGTCACCAGCTGGTCGGTGATACCGGTGACATTGCCGCCGGTGACCATCATGCGGCGCGACAACTCGTTCATCTTCAGGCC
>JAUXPP010000142.1 GCA_030683705.1 Polaromonas sp.
GTCCACGCCCTCGATCTCGAAGGTCGGGTAGGTCTCGGCGTACCCCAGGCGCAGCGCTTCCTTGAGCACGACGGCAAAGTCCAGGCCCTTGTCGCGCATCTCGGAGAGGATGAAGTTGGTCGTGCCGTTGATGATGCCGGCGATCCACTGGATGCTGTTGGCGGTGAGCCCCTCGCGCAGCGCCTTGATGATGGGAATGCCGCCAGCCACCGCCGCTTCGAACGCCACCATCACACCCTTGGCTGAAGCCGCAGCGAAGATTTCGGTGCCGTGCACCGCAAGCAGCGCCTTGTTGGCGGTGACCACGTGCTTGCCCGCGGCGATGGCCTCCAGCACCAGCGCCTTGGCAATGCCGTAGCCACCGATGAGCTCGATCACGATGTCGATGTCGGGGTTGGCGATGACGGCGCGTGCGTCGTTCACCACCGTCACGTTCGGGCCCACGATGGACTGCGCACGCGCGGTGTCCAGGTCGGCCACCATGGTGATTTCAATACCGCGACCGGCGCGCCGGCGAATCTCTTCCTGGTTGCGCTGCAGCACGTTGAACGTGCCGCTGCCCACGGTGCCTATGCCCAGAAGGCCTACTTGGATCGGTTTCATGTCGGTCATGGTTGGGGAGCAGAAAAATCAGGTGCCGTGGCGTTTTCGCCAGCCTTCAAAGAACCTGGCGACGCGGTTGATGGCCTCGCGCAGGTCGTCTTCGTGCGGCAGGAACACGATGCGGAAATGCTGGTTGTCGGGGTAGTTGAAGCCCGAGCCCTGCACCAGCATCACGCGCGTTTCCTGCAGCAGTTCGAGGAACATCTGCTGGTCGTCTTCGATCGGGTACATCTTCGCGTCGAGCTTGGGAAACATGTAGAGCGCAGCCGAGGGCTTGACGCAGCTCACGCCTGGAATGGCCGTGATGAGTTCGTAGGCCAGATCGCGCTGGCGACGCAGGCGACCGCCCTCGCCCACCAGGTCATTGATGCTCTGGTAACCACCCAGCGCCGTTTGAATGGCCCACTGGCCCGGCACATTGGCGCACAGGCGCATGTTCGAGAGCATGTTCAGGCCCTCGATGTAGTCCTTGGCGGGCTTCTTGTCACCCGAGACGATGAGCCAGCCCGCGCGGTAGCCGCACGAGCGGTAACTCTTGGACAGCGAGTTGAAGGTGAGCGTGAGCACGTCGTCCGACAGACTGGCAATGGCGGTGTGCTTGACGCCGTCGTACAGCACCTTGTCGTACACCTCGTCGGCAAAAATCACCAGGCCATGTTCGCGCGCGATCTCCACGATCGCCTTGAGCAGGTCGTCAGAGTACAGCGCGCCGGTCGGGTTGTTGGGGTTGATGACCACGATGCCTTTGGTGGCTGGCGTGATCTTGCTGCGGATGTCGTCCAGGTCGGGCATCCAGCCGTTGGACTCGTCGCACATGTAGTGCACCGGTGTGCCGCCGGACAGACTCACAGCCGCGGTCCACAGCGGGTAGTCGGGTGCAGGCAGCAGCAGCTCGTCGCCATCGTCGAGCAGGGCGTTGGTGGCCATCACGATCAGTTCGCTCGCACCGTTGCCAAGGTAGATGTCGTCGAGCGTCACGCCCTTGATGCCCTGCTTCTGCGTCTCGTGCATCACCGCCTTGCGCGCGCCGAAGATGCCCTTGCTGTCCGAGTAACCCGCCGAGTTCGGCAGGTTGCGAATCATGTCCTGCTGGATCTCCTCGGGCGCATCAAAACCGAACACCGCCAGGTTGCCGATGTTCAGGCGAATGATCTTGTGCCCCTCGTCCTCCATCTTGCGCGCGGCGTCCATGATCGGACCCCGGATGTCGTAGCACACGTTGGCCAGCTTGGCGGACTTCTGGATGGTCTTCAAAATCACTCCCTGGGGGTTCTGGGGTCGTGCGGGGCGGTATTTCCGGTGCATTGCACCGGGCGTTATATTCGGTCTCGTCTGCAGGGAAAACCTGCAATTTGACCACAGTTCTGCACCCCATCCGATTGGCCTCCGCCCCATGAAACTGCACTCCGACAAGCTGGAAATCCAGTCCGTCACCGCCTATGGTGAAGGCTGGATCGCGGTGAACGGCCAGCGCCATTCCCACAGCCTGGTGCTCACACCCAAAGGCCAGTTGCAGCCCTGGCCATGTTCCCGTTTTGAGTTGCTGGAAGCCTCGCACTTCGAGATGCTGAGCGAACTGGCCGCCGAGCCGCCCGAGCTCATCGTGTTCGGAAGTGGCTCGCGGTTGCGCTTCGCACCACCGGCCCTGCTGCGCGGCCTGATGGCCCGGCGCATCGGTGTTGAAACCATGGACACGGCTGCCGCCTGCCGCACCTACAACATCCTCGCGGGAGAAGGCCGGCGCGTCGTTGCAGCCTTGTTGCTGGAGACCTGAGACCTCGGCACCTACCTCGGGTTGCCACCGTGACGGCTGGGCCCAATCAGGGTAAAATAGCGGATTGTTTCCTGCCACGGGTCCCATTGCTGCAACGCAGGGCTCGCCGTGAAACAGCCGGGAAGCCAACGCATCACCACCAACTTACGTCAGGGGTCCACGCAGTATGGCAGTCGTTGTCAATAAACCCATTCCCGAATTCGAATCGATGGCCACGGGCGGCATCAAGGTCAGCAACCAGACGCATCTGGGCCAGACCATCGTGCTGTACTTCTATCCCAAGGACAACACGCCTGGCTGCACCACCGAAGCCATGCAGTTCCGCGACAAGTACAAGGATTTCGTGAAGGCCGGCGCCACCGTGTTCGGTGTTTCGCGTGACAACATGAAATCGCACGATGAGTTCAAGGCCAAGCTGGAGCTGCCCTTCGAACTCATCGCCGACACCGAAGAGAAGATGTGCCACATGTTCGGCGTCGTCAAGAACAAGATCATGTACGGCAAGAAGGTCAAGGGCATTGAGCGCAGCACCTTCCTGATCGGTACCGATGGCCAGCTCAAGCAGGAATGGCGCGGCCTGAAGGTGCCAGGCCATGTGGACGAAGTGCTCAAGGCCGTCAAGGTGCTGAAAAAAGCCGCTGCCGCCTGATCCCGAGAGGCCGGGCGCAAGCAAACCGCCCCGCACCTGAAAGCCACCCGGTCAACCTGGGTGGCTTTTGCTTTTGTGCCTCTGCTGCAGGCACTTGGAACTTGCCGGACGACGTCTGGGCCAGGCACGGTCGGTAGCCTGGGGACTATGCCCTGGCAATCCACCGCTGCTGCCGCGCCAGCCGCTCCACCTCATGCCAACTGGCGCACTGCACTGCCACACGGGGCCAGATCCGCTGCAGCACCTCGCATTCCGCCAGGGTATCGGCCGCCGCTTGATGCCGGACGGCGCAGCGGATGCCGAAATAGTCCATCCACTCATCCAGCGATCGGGCCCGGACCTGCTCATGGGTCACAGCGCACAACTGCTCGATATCCACCCACGGATTAGGCAGGTCTGCCCCCCGATGGGCACGCGCGAAACGGGAAATCATGGTCTGGTCGAATGCCGCATGAAAAGCCAGCAAAGGCGAACGCCCGACAAAATCGGCAAAAGCCTGCAGGGCTGCCGCGGGGGCCTCGCCCTCGCGTTGCCGCTGCACGCCAATGCCGTGCAGCAGGATGTTGTCCTTGCTGGAGGCCACATCCTGGCGCAGCACCACTTCGAAACTGTCCCCCAGGTCGACCGTCAGGCGCCGGCGTTGCCAGTCCACCCGCATCGCAATGGCAGCAATGGCGAGCAGACGGTCCTGCTGTGGATTCAAACCGCTGGTTTCGACATCGAGCATGACCCAGCGCTGCTCATCGACCTGCGGACGCCCGCCTCCAGTCAGCCATTTCATCCAGCCCATGGTCTACCTCTCGTAATCGAGTTGCAGCCGCTGCTGCAGGGAGCGCGCCACACGGAACGACTCCTTCAGAATGCGTCGGTCGATATCGTTGAGGCTGGCAACCTCGATGTGATTGGGCTGCTCGGACATGACGCCGCTCTGAAGCTGGATCTGCAAACGCAGCATTTGCAGGAACTCGAAGCCACGGACCCACGCCTCATATTCGGCGGCGGTAACCCCCAGTACCGGGCCAACCGCCTCCAGCCGTTCACGCGTTCCCGTCGCCGCCACACTGTGCGCCAGGCCATACAAGCGTGCCGCATCGACAAAAATGGCCGAGCCCTGCAGCTTGAGATCAATCAGCCCTCTCTCGTCCGTGGCAATGCCGCCCACCCAGTTCAGCGGTACGCTGCGCGTCAACGCATTGAGGGCCAGCTGTTTGAAGAAGCGTGGCACGTTCTGGACCCGCTGGTTGACCTCGGCACGCAGGGTCTGCGCCAGTGTCATGTCGCCCGCCAGTGGCCGAAAGTCGAAATAGATGCTGGCGCTGAGCAGGTCCTGCGGCGCACCTTGCTCGATCCACTGCGCAAAACGTTCGCGCCATTGTTGCAATGTCAGACAGCAGGCCGGGTTACCGGCCATGATGCCGCCCTTGCACAAGGGATAACCGCAGGCATCAAGCGCCTCGTTGACACCACGGGCAAACGCCAGCACCGCTTCGCGTTGCGCATCGCTGATGTCGTCGGACAGGATCAGGGCATTGTCCTGGTCGGTGGCAATGGTCTGTTCGCTGCGCCCCTCCGAGCCCAGCGCCAGCCAGCACAGACGGCTCATGTCGACGCTGTGCTCGGCCGCCTTGAGCTCCAGCAGGCGCTCGGTCAGCACATCGTTCAGGTGGCTGATCAGTGTCGTCAGCTGGCGTGCCTGCACCCCCTGGCTGAGCAGGCTGCGGGCAAAGCGGCGGATGTCCTGCGCCACCAGCTTGAGCGTGTCGATGTCCGGAGCGCCCCGAATCGAGGTACTGACGTGCTTGAGACTCAGGCGCTGCATGGCAAACAGGTCGCGTTCGGACACGATACCGACGACCAGGCCATCGCGCGTGATGGGCACATGCCGGATGCCGTGCCGGCTCATCAGCAAAGCCGCATCCTCAGCCGTGTGTTCATGGGTCAGGCTCTGCACCGGCTGCACCATCACCGCGTGAATCGGGGTCTCCAGCGGCACCGACGGCAAGGTCACGCGCCCCAGGATGTCTTCGCGCGTCAGAATGCCCAGCGGTTCACCACGTTCACCCGTCACCAGCATCGAGCCGATGCGGCGCTGCTGCATCTCCGTCAACGCTTCGCGCAAGGCGGTTGCAGGCCGGCACGTCACCGGCGGGCGTCGAACCAGATCGCCCAGCCGTGTCTCCAGCGATTGTTCGGCCAGGGTCTGGGAGGAATAGGCCACCTGCAAGGCCTGGCGCGACAACTCGAGAAACTTCAGTACCCGCCGGTTCAGAAAGTCGGCAAAAGGCACACTCTTTTCGGCCAGCGTCTGCATGGCACTGCACGGCAGCGCCAGAACAAAGGTATCCGCCACAGCCTGATAGGTGGCCGTGACGGCCCGTTTGGCCATGGCGGCACTGATCGGGAACAGATCACCTGCCTCGTACTGGAAGGCCCCGCCCGACAGGTCGGCCAGGCCGCGCGTACCGCTCACCGCGCCCTGGCGGATGAAGAACAGGTGTGTCACCTCGCCACTGGCCGGTTCGATCAGCGTTTCTTCGGGTGCGAAATACTGTTGTTCAGAATGGCTGAGAAAAAAATCGAGATCCTCTGCCGCCATCTGGGAAAACGGCGTGTAGCGCCCCAGTTCCTGCCGCAAGTTGGCCAGCAGACTGCTGGAAGGCGTTTGCGCCGGAGATGATTTGCTGGCTTGCATGGACTTCTCCTGTCATGCCTACAAGGAATGCTTGTGCGAAGGATATGCCAATCCCGCAGAAAAAAGCCCGGCAATTTGCATTGCCGGGCTCATCATCCAAACGGAATCAGATGCCGTTCAGGCCCGAAGGCCTGAACGCTGACTTCAACTTGCCTTCAGGTTCGGGTAACGGACATGGTCCACCAGATCCTGGATCTTCTTGCTCGGTGCCGGCGTCACCAGGCTGACCAGGAGGATCACGGCAAAGCCCACCGGCACACCGAACAGACCGGCCGAGATCGGCTGGATGTCCCACCAGAGCTGGATCGGCGACGTGACACCGAAGATGCCACGCAACCAGGGCTGGGTCGTCACCATGTAGTAGAAGGTCGTCCCCAGACCGGCGATCATGCCCAACGAGGCAGCGATGCCGGTGGCGCGCTTCCAGAAGATGCCCAGCACCAGACAGGGGAAGAACGCGGCCGCAGCAAACGAGAAGGCCGCCGACACCAGGAACAGGATGTCCGCCGGTTTCTGCGCCGCCACGTAGGCTGCACACAGCGCCACCACCAGCAGCAGGACCTTGGAAATGGTCACGCGGCGTGCGGTCGAGGCGTTCGGGTCGATCATCTTGTAATACAGATCGTGGCTCAGCGCGTTGGCAATCGTCAGCAGCAGGCCGTCAGCCGTGGACAGCGCAGCCGCCAGACCACCGGCCGCCACCAGACCGGAGATCACGTAGGGCAGGCCACCGATTTCCGGCGTGGCCAGCACCACGATGTCGCCACCGATGGACATTTCATTCAACTGCAGGAGGTTGTCCTTGTTGATGTCCACGATCGAGAGCAGCGTCGGATCCACCCTGTTCCATGACTGCACCCAGGCGGGCAACTGGTCAAACGGCGTGCCGATCAGCACATGGAACACCTCGTACTTCACCAGCACGGCCAGGGCCGGTGCCGTGAAATACAGCAGGAAGATGAAGAACAGCGACCAGCTCACCGATTCACGCGCTTCTTTCACGCTTGGCACGGTGTAGTAGCGCATCAGGATGTGCGGCAGCGCAGCGGTACCGACCATCAGGCAGAAGATCAGCGCCAGGAAGTTGCGACGCGAGACGTCGTAAGCCTTCTGAGCCGCTGCATCGCCGTTCGGGTCGCCTGCAAACTGGGCTGCATGGGGCGGCATACCGTTGAGCGGTTTGGACTTGACGTCCGCCCCCGCCTTGGCCGCCGTCCAGGCCTTTTTGGCTGCATCGGCATCCTTGGGCAGTCCTGACAACGCCTTCTCGGCCGCGGCGATCTCGGTCACCGGGGCATTCGCCGCCTTGAGATCGGCCACTTTCTTCTCGGCCGCAGCTTTATCGGCAGCGAGCGCAGCCACAGGATCCTTCAGCTTTTCAGCCAGGGAGGCCGAGCGCTGTTTGAAGATCTCGCGAACTTCGAGCTCTTTGGCGTCCGTGGTCAGGAGCTTTTCCTTGGCTGTGACTTTCTCAAGCTGGTAGCCGTAGATGATTTGCGGCACCGGCACATTGGTCTGTTTGACCGACAACCACACCACCGGGATCATGTAGGCCACGATCAGGATGATGTACTGGGCCACCTGCGTCCAGGTCACAGCGCGCATGCCACCGAGGAAGGAGCAGACCAGAATGCCGCCCAGACCAAGGAAAATGCCGACCTCGAAGGCCACACCGGTCAGACGGGCGGTGATCAGGCCCACGCCGTAGATCTGTGCCACCACGTAGGTGAAGGAGCACAGGATGGCAGCCAGAATGCCCAGGAAACGCGGCAGGTTGCCACCGTAGCGTTCACCCAGGAAGTCCGGCACGGTGAACTGGCCGAACTTGCGCATGTAGGGCGCCAGGAACAACGCCACCAGACAGTAGCCGCCGGTCCAGCCCATGATGAAGGCCAGACCGCCGTAGCCCGTGAGGTAGAGCGTACCGGCCATGCCGATGAAGGATGCGGCCGACATCCAGTCAGCACCGGTGGCCATGCCGTTGTAGACGGCAGGCACGCGGCGGCCGGCCACGTAGTACTCGGCCGCGTCGGTGGTACGGCTCATGATGCCGATGCCGGCATACAGGCCAATGGTGGCCAGCAGAAAGATGAAGCCGATCCACTGTCGTGGCAGACCCATCTGTTCGAGAATGGCCAAGGCCACCACGAAGATCAGAAACCCGCCCGTGTACCACTTGTACACCTTGTTCAGGTTTTGCTTGAACGCCTTGTTAGAGGCGGCGCTGGGGGTGCCAGCGTCAGAGCCAAACATTCCAGCCATGGGTTACTCCTCTATTTCCTGGACACCGTGCTCGATGTCCAGATTGTTCATGTACCGGGCGTAGTACCAGATGATCAGGCAGTACACGACCAGCGAACCCTGTGCCCCCATCCAGAAACTGAAGGGCCAGCCAAAGAAATTGAAGTTCAGATCGCGTGCAAAGTAACCCACGACAAAGGTCACGACGAACCAGATCGCCAGCAGGACAGCTGTGATATTGAGGTTCTTCTGCCAATATCGTCGATGGTTTTCGGTCAGTTCCATGTTTCCCATGATTTACCTACCTCCAACAAGAAAACCCTTACGGGCGTTTCGCGATCACCACTTGTCTCTTATGTGGCCTGCCTGCCTGATCGCGGCTTATCAACTCTGACCCCGACTTGCGCCGGGGTCATCCAGTGCCCGCTCAACTGGTTCACGAAGGTCACGCCGTGCGCAACCCGGTTTCGCGTTCCAGCTGGGCGGCCACCTTGGGCTCGAACCCCTTGAGATGGCGAATGATCTTCACCGCCTCATCAGGCTCTTGCCGATCTACATGAACCCGCGCCAGCTGATACCAGCCGAACGGGCTCATGGGCTGCAGTTCCGTGTTTTTCTTCAGGGCCACGACCGCTTCGTCAAAGCGGCGCTCCTGGATCAGCACCAGGGCCAGGCCGTACCAGGCGCGATCCATCTTGGGTTCGATCTCAAGGGCGCGGCGAAAGGCGGTTTCAGCCTGCTCGTGTTGACCGTTCTCCTCCAGCATGTAGCCGAGGTTGAACCAGCTGGCCGACAAATCAGGGTAATGGCGGGCCAGCAAGTCCTGGGTCACGATCGCCTCGGACTTGCGCCCCAGTTGTGACAGCAGATGTGCCCGGCTGGCCAGGGCGTAGCGGTCTTGAGGCTTCAGCCGCAGCATCTCGTCGAAGCGCACCAGGGCCTCTTGCCTGCGGTTGAAGAGCAGCAGCGCAATGGCCTGCAACTTGAGGAAAAGGTAGTTCGCCATCTGGCTCATTTGCACAGCTCCACGCCCATCTGAAGGCAAGTCTGGATCTTGTAAATCGTGGCACCGAGCCAGATGAACAGCAGGAGGAGAAAAGCCACCAGCGGTACATGCCGGTCCAGCACCAGTTTGGGTGTCAGCAGCCGAGCCACCGACACAAAAGGCCGACCAATGATCTGAAGGACCTGATAGAAGAGATTGCTCTCCTTCTTGGCCCCGGCCAACAAGCCCAGCAGCCACTGGCCCAGCAAGGCCATGAGGGCAATTTCGGCAATCAGTTTGATAGCGGATGCGACAGCAAGCATATGGACCCGTCCATGCAGTTGAGTGCATTGTTGGCGTCGCGCTTACCGTTTTCTTACAAACCAACAGGAAAACTGACAACTTCGGGTCTAACCCTCTGAGGGTTTTCCCGCGCTCATGCCGACCGGGGTATCTATCGATGGCCGATAGGACAAGCGACTCGGCGCAATCCATCTGTGTGTCTGTCCTATGACCTAGTCGGTGCTTGCAAGAGCAAGGTGACGCCCCCATGACATTCCAGGCGAAAAGCCTCAGCCAGAATTTGCCGGGACGTGTATCGACGGAGTCGCCTGGTCGTCATGCGGCACATGAAAAAAGCGGTCCCCTGTAACGGTCACCGGATTGGTCGGCTGACTTTTGATGCAATGCAGCAACAAGGGATGCGCAGCCGTTCTGGCTCATGCATAATGAACTCATGCCGTTGAAAACTGCAACTGCGCTCCCCCAGAAAAGCCGCCTAGGTTTACCAGGCGGCTTTTTTGTTTTTTCGGCGACATCCGGTAACCTTTTTGCGAGCCCTACGCCCCATGCCCCTGCCTCCCGCCCCCACCAAGCGCGCAGCCCTGCTGTCTCCCGACGCCTTTGATGCACCGGCCCGTAGCAAGCCCCGGTCATCGAGAGAATCAGCTACTGCCTTCGAAGCCCCCCCCGCCGACCACAAGCCGCAGGCCCGTGACCTGTTCGAGCATGGTGGCGGGGCCACGGCCGAAGTAGCCACCCCAGCGCAGCCGGTTCGCGGCAAAACCAGCCCCAGAACCTCCCGCAACAAGGCGAAGGCCACGCCGGTGAACACGGCACCAGCCACGCAAAGCCCGCCCCAACCGAAGAAAAACAAGTCCAGTGGGCCGAGCAAGCTGTTTGTGCTCGACACCAATGTGCTGATGCACGACCCGATGTGCCTGTTCCGCTTCGAGGAACACGACATCTTCCTGCCCATGATCGTGCTGGAAGAACTCGACGGCCACAAGAAAGGCATGACCGAGGTCGCCCGCAACGCGCGCCAGACCAGCCGCATGCTCGACGGGCTGGCCGATGCCCACCAGGGCGCCGACATTGCGGCCGGCCTCAAGCTCGACAGCACCGGCCACCGCGAGGCCGGCGGCAAGCTGTTTTTCCAGACCCAGCCGCTGAACTACACCCTGCCCACCAGCCTGCCGCAAGGCAAGGCGGACAACCAGATCCTGGGCGTGGTGGAGGCGCTGCGCCTGCAGTACGCACCGCGTGAAGTCGTGCTGGTGTCCAAGGACATCAACATGCGCGTCAAGGCCCGCGCCCTCGGCCTGGCCACCGACGACTACCAGAACGACAAGACGCTGGACGACGGCGATCTGCTCTACGCCGGTTCGCTGGCGCTGCCGGCCGACTTCTGGACCACACACGGCCAGACCGTGGAAAGCTGGCAGCAGGGCCCGCACACCTTCTACCGCATCAATGGCCCGATCGTGCCCAGCCTGCTGATCAACCAGTTCGTCTACTTCGAAGCACCGGGCGAGCCCAGCCTGTACGCCCGCGTGTCCGAAATCCGCGGCAAGACCGCGGTGCTCAAGACACTGAAGGACTACACCCACCTCAAGAATTCCGTCTGGGGCGTGGCCGCGCGCAACCGCGAGCAGAACTTCGCCATGAACCTGCTGATGGACCCGGAAGTGGACTTCGTGACGCTGACCGGCACCGCCGGCACCGGCAAGACGCTGATGGCGCTTGCCTCCGGCCTAACCCAGGTGCTGGACGACCGACGCTACACCGAGATCATTGTCACCCGCGCCACGGTGAGCGTGGGCGAGGACATCGGTTTCCTGCCCGGCACCGAAGAAGAAAAGATGGGCCCCTGGATGGGCGCGCTTGACGACAACCTGGAAGTGCTTTCCAAGACCGACACCGGCGCCGGCGAATGGGGGCGAGCGGCCACCAGCGAGCTGATCCGCAGCCGCATCAAGATCAAGAGCATGAACTTCATGCGGGGGCGCACCTTCATGAACAAGTACGTCATCATCGACGAGGCGCAGAACCTGACGCCCAAGCAGATGAAGACCCTGATCACGCGCGCCGGCCCGGGCACCAAGATCATCTGCATGGGCAACTTGGCGCAGATCGACACGCCCTACCTGACCGAAGGATCGTCCGGTCTGACCTTCGCGGTGGACAAGTTCAAGGGCTGGCCGCACGGCGGCCACATCACGCTGGCGCGCGGCGAGCGCTCGCGCCTGGCGGACTTTGCCAGCGAAGTGCTATAAAAAGAATAGCTAATCGCGCAATAAGAAAGGGGCCTGGAGCCCCTTTTTTTATTTAAAAATCGCCATTGCTGTAACCGCTGGCCAGGTTTTCGAAGCGGGTCAGGCGGTTGAGGAAGGCCAGCTTGACGGTGCCGGTCGGGCCGTTACGCTGCTTGGCGATGATGATCTCGGCCACCCCCGGTTCCTTGCAGGCGTCCTTGGTGTAGTACTCGTCGCGGTAGATGAACATGATGATGTCCGCGTCCTGCTCGATGGCGCCGGATTCGCGCAGGTCGCTCATCATGGGGCGCTTGTCGGGGCGCGTTTCCACACTGCGGTTGAGCTGCGAGAGCGCAATCAAGGGACAGCCCAGTTCCTTGGCCAACATCTTCATGCCGCGCGAGATCTCGCCCAGTTCGGTGGCGCGGTTCTCGTTGTCGCCACTGGAGCCGCTCATGAGTTGCAGGTAGTCCACCACAATGAGGCCGAGCTTGCCGCACTGGCGCGCCAGCCGGCGGGCATTGGCGCGCAACTCGCTGGCGGTCAGGCCGGCGGTCTCGTCGATGTGCAGCGAGATGGTGCGCAGCTTCTCGATCGCCTCGGTCAGGCGCGGCCACTCCTCGTCGGTCAGCTTGCCGGTACGCAGATGGCCTTGGTCGATGCGGCCGATGGAGCCAACGATACGCACCGCCAGCTGGGCCGCGCCCATTTCCATCGAGAACACGGCCACCGGCAGGCCTTCGTTGAGCGCCACGTGCTCGGCGATGTTGATGGCGAACGCCGTCTTGCCCATGGAGGGACGCGCTGCCAGCACGACCATGTCGCCCGGCTGCAGGCCGGAGGTCATGCGGTCCAGGTCGTAGAAGCCGGTGGGCACGCCGGTGATGTCGTTCGGGTTGTCGGCCATCTCCTGCACGCGGTCCAGCAGGTCCACCACCAGGGTGTCCATGGACTGGAAACCGCGCTTCATGCGCGAGCCTTCCTCGCCGATGTTGAAGATCTTCTGCTCGGACTCGTCCAGGATGGCGGCCACGGGACGCCCCTGCGGGTTGAATGCGTTGGTGGCGATCTCGTCGCTGGCAGCCACCAGCTTGCGCAGGATGCCGCGCTCACGCACGATCTCGGCATAACGGCGGATATTGCCGGCGCTGGGCACGTACTGGGCCAGGGAGTTGAGGTAAGCCAGACCGCCGACCTCCTCCGCCTTGCCCTGGCTTTGCAATTGCTCGAAGACCGTGATCACGTCGGCCGGCTTGGTGGCATTGATCAGCGCCGCGATGGCGGTGTAGATCAGCCGATGCTCATAACGGTAGAAATCCCCCTCGTTCAGCAGGTCACCGACCCGGTCCCAGGCACCGTTGTCCAGCAGCAACCCACCGAGCACACTGGATTCGGCCTCGATCGAATGCGGCGGCACACGCAGTTGCGCTACTTGTCGGTCTTGTCCGTAGTCGTCATCTACGGGGGTCAATACGGCTGACATGAATGATGGTTTCCTTGTAATCCCCGATGCTAAGCCCTCAACACACGATCGTCGAGGAACATGCTGGGGACAACTGACCCCACAAGCTGTGGGTAATCTGTGCAAATGCATGTATGGGCGAAAACGCCCATCACAAATACAAAAGCCGCCAGAGGCAGGCCCTGGCGGCTTTTGATGGGGACGACTGCAGCTTAGGCGGATTCGCCGTACACGGAGACGGTGATGTCAACCACCACGTCGGTGTGCAGAGCCACGCTGACCGTGCTGTCGCCGATGGTCTTGATCGGGCCGTTGGGCATACGCACCTGGGCCTTCACAACCTTGTAGCCGTTCTTGTTCAGCTCTTCGGCAATGTCAAAGTTGGTCACGGAGCCGAACAAACGGCCATCCACGCCAGCCTTTTGCGTCAGCTTGATGGCGGTACCAGCCAGCTTCTCGCCCAGGCCTTGCGCTTCAGCCAGCTTGGCAGCAGCGGCTTTTTCGAGCTCGGCGCGCTTGACTTCGAACTCGGCCTTGGCTGCTTCGGTGGCACGACGGGCGCGGCCGGAGGGGATCAGGAAGTTGCGGGCATAACCGTCTTTGACCTTGACGATCTCGCCGAGGTTACCCAGGTTCACGACCTTCTCGAGCAGAATGATTTGCATGGGTCTACTCCTTAGATCTTGTGCTGGTCGCTGTACGGCAGCATCGCGAGGAAACGCGCGCGCTTGATAGCGGTGTTGAGCTGGCGCTGGTAGATGGCCCGGGTACCGGTCAGACGGGCCGGAATGATCTTGCCGTTTTCAGCAATGAAATCACGCAGCGTGTCGATGTCCTTGTAGTCGATTTCTTCGACGCCAGTGACGGTGAAGCGGCAGAAACGCTTGCGCTTGAACAGCAGCGACTGGGTATTGCGCTTCGGGCGCTTGTCTTTGTTGAATTTTTTGAACGTGGCCATGGGGGCCTCCTGAAATTAATCTTGACTGAACTCTCGGATATGAAACACCAGGCTCTTGCCGTTGCGAGGGGTGGCGACAAAGCCGCTGAAGCACCAGACACTGCCAATGGCCTGCTTTGCAAGCCGCTCGGCCAGGGCACCAAAGGCAACCGCCTTGACACCGGCCAAAACCCGCCTGTCCTGTCCTGCTTCCGGCACCATCGACTCATGTTCGAGCTTCAGGTCCAGTGCCGGCAATCCGGCCGGGGTGTAGCGCAAAGGGGCTACCTCGGCGATACAGGCAGTCAGTACGAGCTGGTTGGCGCTGGGATTCACTCCTCGCTATTCGGAAGATCAGGCCTGGAATTCTGCCTGCTGGGCCTTGCGGGCGTCTTCACGCTCGACGGTCTTCATCATGGAGGAAGGACCGGTATCGGCCTTCTTCTTCAGAACCGTCAGGTGACGCAGCACGGCATCGTTGAACTTGAATGCATGCTCCAGTTCAGCCATCACAGCCTTGTCAGCTTCGATGTTGATGCACAGGTAGTGGGCCTTGGCGAGTTTCTGGATCAGGTACACCAGCTGGCGCCGGCCCCAATCTTCAACCCGGTGCACTTTTCCGCCGCCGGCGGTAATCATGCTTTTGTAACGTTCCAGCATGGCTGGAACCTGCTCGCTTTGATCCGGATGGATCAGCAAGACGATCTCGTAGTGACGCATAAACTCTCCTTGTGGTTGATGAAAGCTGCCCCAGCGTCGTTAAGGGTGCAGCAAGGCGAAGCCCATGATTATATACCAGCCTCCACGTTCGTTCGCTACGCGTCACCCTCTGCCCCCTCCAGGCGGGCTCCGCAGGTCCTGAGCCTGCCGAGGATGCGCCTGCAGGCCGGCGGGGCCGGACCCGCGGCCCCGGCTTGAAAGGAAAGGCGTCCTGGTGAGGATGAAAAACACCCGCCCATGAAAAAAGCCCGGCAACTTGCGTTGTCGGGCTTCGGACCTGAACTCAGTTCAGGTCATGGCGGAGCCAGTTCAGGCGGCGCGCAGCGTTGGGTAACGCACGTGCTCGACCAGTTCCTGGATCTTGCGGCTAGGCGCAGGTGTCACCAGGCTGACCAGGATGATCACGGCGAAGCCGATAGGCACACCGAAGATACCGGCCGAGATCGGCTGGATATCCCACCAGAGCTGGACCGGCGAGGTGATGCCGAACAGGCCGCGCATCCAGGGCTGGGTGGTGACCATGTAGAAGAACGTGGTTCCCAGACCGGCGATCATGCCCAGGGAGGCGGCGATACCGGTGGCACGTTTCCAGAAGATCCCCAGGGTCAGCGCCGGGAAGAACGCTGCTGCTGCGAACGAGAACGCCGCAGAGACCAGGAACAGAATGTCGGCCGGTTTCTGGGCAGCCACGTAAGCGGCAGCCAGCGCAACGATCAGCAGCAGGACCTTGGAGATGGTCACGCGGCGTGCAGTCGAAGCGTTCGGGTCAATCATTTTGTAGTACAGGTCATGGCTCAAGGCGTTGGCAATCGTCAGCAGCAGGCCGTCAGCAGTCGACAGCGCCGCAGCCAGACCGCCGGCAGCCACCAGGCCGGACACCACGTAAGGCAGGCCGCCAATCGCAGGCGCGGCCAGCACGATGATGTCGCCACCAATGGACATCTCGTTGAGCTGCAGCAAACCGTCCTTGTTGATGTCCACCACCGACAGCAGTGACGGATCGACCTTGTTCCAGGCCCCTATCCAGTCCGGCAGCGCATTGAACGGCGTGCCCACCAGCAGCGTGAACACCTCGTATTTCACCAGCACAGCCAGGGCCGGCGCGGTGAAGTAGAGCAGGAAGATGAAGAACAGCGACCAGGTCACCGACTGCCGCGCTTCCTTCACGCTTGGGACGGTGTAGTAACGCATCAGGATGTGCGGCAACGCAGCGGTACCCACCATCAGGCAGAAAATCAGCGCCAGGAAGTTGCGACGCGAGACGTCGTAAGCCTTCTGGGCAGCTGCATCGCCATTCGGATCACCGGCAAACTGCTGGGCGTGCGGTGGCATGCCGTTGAGCGGACGGGACTTGGCGTCAGCGCCAGCCTTGGCAGCGGTCCATGCCCGTGTGGCAGCGGCCGCATCTTTCGGCACGGCAGCCAGCGCTTTTTCAGCCGCAGTGATGTCCGACAGCGCGCCGTTGGCGGCTTTCAGGTCGGCCACGGCTTTTTCCGCAGCAGCCTTGTCGGCTGCCAGAGCCGTTGCCGGGTCTTTCAGCTTTTCAGCCAGGGCTGCAGAACGCTGCTTGAAGATGTCGCGCACGGCAACTTCCTTCGCGTCAACAGTCAGCTCTTTTTCCTTGGCGGTCACCTTCTGCAGCTGGAAGCCGTAGATGGCTTGCGGGATCGGCACGTTGGTCTGCTTGACCGACAGCCACACCACCGGGATCATGTAAGCCACGATCAGGATGATGTACTGGGCCACCTGCGTCCAGGTCACGGCACGCATGCCGCCCAGGAAGGAGCAAACCAGAATACCGCCCAGACCGAGGAAAATCCCGAGCTCGAAAGCCACGCCGGTCAGACGCGCAGTGATGATGCCGACGCCGTAAATCTGTGCCACCACATAGGTGAAGGAGCACAGGATCGCAGCGACGATACCCAGGAAACGCGGCAGGTTGCCGCCATAACGTTCACCCAGAAAGTCGGGAATCGTGAACTGGCCGAACTTGCGCAGGTAGGGCGCGAGGAACAGCGCGACCAGGCAGTAACCGCCGGTCCAGCCCATGATGAAGGCCAGGCCGCTGTAACCCGTCAGGTAGAGCGTTCCGGCCATACCGATGAAGGAAGCGGCGGACATCCAGTCGGCGCCGGTTGCCATGCCGTTGTAGACCGCCGGCACGCGGCGTCCGGCCACGTAATATTCGGCAGCGTCCGTCGTGCGGCTCATGATGCCGATACCGGCATACAGGCCGATGGTGGCCAGCAGGAAGATCAGACCGATCCACTGACGGGACAGGCCCATCTGCTCGAGAATGGCGAGCACCACCACGAAGACCAGAAAGCCCCCGGTGTACCACTTGTAGACCTTGCCGAGGCCCTTCTTGAAGGCAGCGTTGGATGCGGCAGTGTTGGTGCCGGCATCATTACCAAAAATTCCAGCCATGATTATTCCTCGCTTTCCTGGACGCCGTGCTCAATATCGAGCTTGCCCATGTACCAGGCGTAATACCCGATGATGGCCACGTAAATCACCAAAGCCCCCTGCGCACCCATCCAGAAACTGAAGGGCCAGCCGAAGAAATTGAAGCTCAATTCGCGTGCGTAATAACTCACGACGAACGTCACGACGAACCAGATCACCAGCAGGATTGCCGTGATATTCAGGTTCTTTCGCCAGTAACGGCGATGGTTGTCAGTCAACTGCATAACACTTGCCTCCATCAACAACACCCTTGCGGGCACATCACGATCACCACCACCCCTGGCGTGGCCTGCAAGCCGGATCGCGTCTTATAAGCCTGGGCTCAGACCCTGGCCATCAAATACCCGCCCCGCTGGTTCCCGGTCAGGACGACTGAGCTGCGCTCAGTCCCGTCTCGCGCTCCAGCTGGGCGGCCACTTTAGGCTCAAACCGTTTGAGGTGGCGAATGACCTTCACCGCCTCATCAGGGTCTTGCCTGTCTACATGAACCCGCGCAAGCTGATACCAGCCGAACGGGCTCATGGGTTGCAGTTCTGTGTTTTTCTTGAGCGCCTGCACCGCTTCGTCGAAACGGCGGTCACGGATCAGCAGCAGCGCCAGGCCATACCAGGCGCGGTCCATCTTGGGCTCGATCTCCAGGGCGCGGCGGAAGGCCGGCTCGGAATCGGCATGGCCTCCGGCGTCTTCCAGCATGTAAGCGAGGTTGAACCAGGCCGCGGCGGTGTCGGGGAAACGCGCCACCAGTTCGCGCAGGGCCGCGATGGCGCCCGGCTTGTCGCCCAGCTGGGCCAGCACATGCGCCCTGCTCGCCAGCGCGTAGCGGTCGCCGGGGCGAACCTGCAGCATCTGGGTGAACTTTTCCAGGGCCGCAGCCTGTTTGCCGAACACCAGCAGCACCAGCGCCTGCAGCTTCAGATACCAGTAAGCCAGGGTATTGCTCATTTGCACAACTCCACGCCGATTTCGAGGCAGGTGCGGATTCTCATGATGGTCGCAGCCAGCCAGATGAACAGCAGCAACAAAAACGCCACGAGCGGAACGTGGCGGTCGATGATTTGTTTGGGGGTGATGAAACGTGTGGCGACCACAAACGGTTTGCCGACGATCTGCAGGATCTGGTAGAACAGATTGGTGTCTTTTTTGGCGCCGGCCAGCAGGCCCAGCACCCATTGCCCGAACAGCGCGAGCAAGGCGATCTCGGCTATCAGTTTGATCGTGGAAACGGTAAAAAGCATAGGGCCTTCGAAACAATGGCTTGATTGTTTCCCCGGCGCTTACCGCCTTCTTACAAATCCTGACGAAACCCGCCGGACCTAGCTGAAACCCTCCTAGGGGTTTCCCTTGGTTCGGCCCCTGCAGCGCAAGGGCCGGGAACCAAAGACCTCACAGGCAGGCTAGTTGGCCAGCTGCTTCCAGGTCGCAATCACCGTGTCAGGATTGAGCGACAGCGAGCTGATGCCCTCGTCCTTGAGCCACTGCGCGAAGTCCGGGTGATCGCTGGGGCCCTGGCCGCAGATGCCGACGTATTTGCCCTGGCGCTTGCAGGCCTGGATGGCGCGGCTCAGCATGGCCTTGACGGCCGGGTCGCGCTCGTCGAAGTCCTCGGCCAGGATGGCCATGCCCGAATCACGGTCCAGGCCCAACGTGAGCTGGGTCAGGTCGTTGGAGCCGATCGAGAAACCGTCGAAGAACTCGAGGAACTCGTCGGCCAGAATGGCGTTGCTCGGCACCTCGCACATCATGATCACGCGCAGACCCTGCTCGCCGCGTTTCAGGCCGTGCTGGCCCAGCAGGTCGGTGACCTTTTTCGCCTGGCCCAGGGTGCGCACAAACGGCACCATGACCTCGACATTGACCAGACCCATGTCGTCGCGCACGCGGCGCAGCGCCTCGCACTCCATCGCAAAGGCCTCACCGAAGTCAGCGCTGAGGTAACGCGAAGCGCCGCGGAAGCCCAGCATCGGGTTTTCTTCTTCCGGCTCGTAACGCGAGCCGCCGATCAGCTTGCGGTACTCGTTGGACTTGAAGTCCGACAGGCGCACGATCACCGGCTTGGGCCAGAACGCTGCGGCGATGGTCGCCACGCCTTCGGCCACCTTGTCGACATAAAAAGCGCGCGGCGAGGCATGGCCCCGGGCCACACTTTCCACCGCCTTCTTCAGGTCGGCATCGACATTCGGGTAGTCGAGGATGGCCTTGGGGTGCACGCCGATGTTGTTGTTGATGACAAACTCCAGCCGCGCCAGGCCCACGCCATGGTTGGGGATCTGGCAGAAGTCGAAGGCCAGCTGCGGGTTGCCGACATTCATGGTGATCTTCAGGTCGATCTCCGGCATGTCGCCACGCTGGACTTCGGTGACTTCGGTCTCCAGCAGGCCGTCGTAGATGTTGCCGGTGTCGCCTTCGGCGCAGCTCACGGTGACCAGCATGCCGGTCTTGAGCGTTTCGGTCGCATCGCCGCAACCGACCACGGCCGGGATGCCGAGCTCTCGCGCAATGATGGCGGCGTGGCAGGTGCGCCCGCCGCGATTGGTGACAATGGCGCTGGCCCGTTTCATGACCGGTTCCCAGTTCGGGTCGGTCATGTCGGTGACCAGCACGTCGCCGGGCTGGACCTGGTCCATCTCGCTGATGTGGTGCACGATGCGGACCGGGCCGGTGCCGATCTTCTGGCCGATGGCGCGCCCTTCGGCCAGCACGGTGCCGGTACCCTTGAGCTTGTAGCGCATCTCGGCCTTGCCCTTGGACTGGCTTTTCACCGTCTCGGGACGCGCCTGCAGGATGTAGAGCTGGCCGTCGGTGCCGTCCTTGCCCCACTCGATGTCCATGGGGCGGCCGTAGTGCTCTTCGATGATCACGGCGTAACGCGCCAGCTGCTCGACGTCGGCATCGCTCAGCGAGTAGCGGTTGCGCAGTTCGGCCGGCACGTCGGTGGTCTTGACCAGCTTGCCGCCGGCTTTTTTCTCTTCGGCGGTGGTGAACTCCATCTGCAGCAGCTTGCTGCCCAGGTTGCGGCGGATCACGCAGCGTTTGCCGGCTTTCAGCATGGGCTTGTGCACGTAGAACTCGTCGGGGTTGACGGCGCCCTGCACCACGGTTTCGCCCAGCCCGTAGCTGGAGGTGATGAACACCACGTCTTCGAAGCCGCTTTCGGTGTCGATGGTGAACATCACGCCGGCCGCGCCGATGTCGCTGCGCACCATGCGCTGCACGCCCGCCGACAGGGCCACATCGGCATGGGCAAAGCCCTGGTGAACGCGGTAGCTGATGGCGCGGTCGTTGTAGAGCGAGGCAAATACCTCTTTCATCTTGTGCAGCACGTCCTCGATGCCGACCACGTTGAGAAAGGTTTCCTGCTGGCCGGCAAAGGACGCGTCAGGCAAGTCCTCGGCGGTGGCCGAGGAGCGCACCGCGAAGCTGGCTTGGGCATTGCCTGCACTCAGCGCGGCGAAGCTGGCGCGCACCGCCTGTTCCAGGTCCTGGGGGAAGGGCTGGGCCTCGACCAGCGCGCGGATCTTGCTGCCGGTCTCGGCCAGCGCGCGCACATCGTCGGTGTTGAGCGCGTCGAGCAGCGCGTTGATTTTCTTGTCCAGGCCGTCGTGGGCCAGGAACACGCGAAAGGCGTGGGCGGTGGTGGCAAAACCGGTCGGCACCTGCACCCCCTTGGGGCCGGTCGGCAGTTGCGAGATCATCTCGCCGAGGCTGGCGTTTTTACCGCCTACGGCCTCGACATCCGTCATCCTCAGGTTTTCAAACGGTACGACCAGGGCGGTCGGCTCAAAAAGGTTGGACATGAAAATACTCCGGGAGGTTTAAAAACCGGGACGTGGCACATGCGCGGCAGGCAACCTTGTTGTTCTTGGAAGGGGTGGGCGCGGGGCATGGCAGGGAATATCGGGATAATTGCCCTCATTGTAGAGGCGGCCCGCCTTTTCCGGCCTCCGCGCCCTTTCACCAACCTGACCCCTCGCCCATGTCCAACCGCACCGTGTTCTTCATCTCCGACGGCACCGGCATCACGGCCGAGACCTTTGGCAACGCCATCCTGGCCCAGTTCGAGCTGAAACCGCGCCATGTGCGCCTGCCCTTCATCGACAGCGTGGACAAGGCGCACCAGGCGATCCGCCAGATCAACCACACGGCCGAGGTCGAGGGCCTCAAGCCGATTGTGTTCACCACCCTGGTCAACATGGAAATCCTGGAGGTGCTCAAGACCAACTGCCACGGCATGCTGCTGGACATGTTCGGCATGTTCGTGGCGCCGTTGGAGACCGAACTGGGCCTGAAGTCGAATCACCGGGTCGGGCGTTTTTCGGACGCCTCCAAAAGCAAGGAGTACGACGACCGGATCGAGGCCATCAATTTCTCGCTGGCCCATGACGACGGCCAGAGCAACCGCGACCTGGCCGGCTCGGACGTGATCCTGGTCGGCGTCAGCCGCAGCGGCAAGACGCCGACCTCGCTCTACCTGGCGATGCAGTACGGCCTGAAGGCCTCCAACTACCCGCTGATCCCGGAAGACTTCGAGCGCCGCCAGCTACCGCCGGCGCTGCTGCCGCACCGCAAGAAGATCTTCGGCCTCACGATCGCTGCCGAACGGCTGGCGCAGATCCGCAACGAACGCCGGCCCAACTCCAAATATGCCAGCCTGGAGAACTGCCGCGACGAGATCCACGAGGCCGAAGCCATGATGCGGCGCGAAGGCATACGCTGGCTGTCGACCACCACCAAGTCGATCGAAGAGATCGACACCACCATCCTGCAGGAACTCCGGCCGGAGCGGCTGGAGTACTGAAACCGGCGCCGTTTGCTCTGGTTTTGATAGCTGCCCGCGCTTGTCTGGCGTGGGCTTGAGCCCAATTTAAGCATCAAGCTCGGGCACCCTCGCGCGGTGGCGACCCACCCGTGCCGGATCAGGTGTCAAAAAGATCTGAAAGCCCCGCCAATCAAGCGTGGGCAGCTCCGCTTTTGATAGCAGACCGGTTCATCCCAGCACCGCGACGCCCTTGACCTGCGCAAACACCGGACAGCCCGGCTGCAGCTGCAGCGCCGCCGCCGACTTGCGGGTGATACGTGCCAGCAGCGTGCTGCCGCCGGCGTCCAGGCTGACCATGACTTGTCCCGGGCTGTCGCCGGCCAGGCCGGTGACGGTCGCGGCGAACACATTGAGCACACTGCTGCCCTCCTGCCGCAACAGGCTCAGGCTGACGTCGCGCGCCTGGATGCGCAACCGCACGCGCTGGCCGGGCTGCAGCGTCTGGCTCGGCAGGCTGATCTGGCCGCCGGAAAATTCCAGATGGCTCAGCTGCCAGGCGGGTTCCAGATGGGTCACGGTAGCCGCAATCACGGCCGCGGCCGCGTCGCCGTGGGCCAGCGGCAGATCGAGCCGGGTCAGCAGGTCTCGCGTGGGGCCGGCCGCCGTGACACGGCCCGCTTCCAGCAGCAGCAGGTGATCGGCCAGCCGGGCCACCTCGTCCGGCGCGTGGCTGACATACAGGATGGGAAGCTCCAGTTCAGCCTGCAGGCGTTCCAGGTAGGGCAGGACCTCGGCCTTGCGCTGCAGGTCCAGCGCCGCCAGCGGCTCGTCCATCAGCAGCAGGCGCGGGCTGGTGGCCAGCGCGCGTGCGATTGCCACGCGCTGGCGCTCGCCGCCCGACAGCGTGTCCGGTCGCCGCGCCATCAGCGGCGCGATGCCCAGCAACTCGACCGCCTGCTCCAGCGAGACCCGGCGCTCGGCCGCCGGCACGCGGCTGCGCCCGTAGGCCAGGTTGCGCCGCACATCCAGGTGGGCGAACAGGCTGGCGTCCTGGAACACAAAACCCAGCGGGCGCCGGTGCACCGGCAGGAAAACACCGGCCGCGTCGTCCTGCCAGACCTCGCCGTTAACGACCAGGCGGCCGCTGTCTGCACGTTCCAGCCCGGCGATGCAGCGCAGCAAACTCGTCTTGCCGGAGCCCGAGACACCAAAAATGGCTGTGACGCCGCGACCGGGCAGGTCGAAGCACACATCCAGCCGGAAGCCGCCCAGGCTGTGGCAGAAAGTGCCCGCGATGCCGCTCACGCGCCCTGCCCCCGGTGCCGCCGGCTGCCAGGCTGCAGCAGATACAGCGCCAGCAGCACAACAAAGGAAAACAGCAACAAGCCGCCGGCCAGCCAGTGCGCCTGTGCATATTCCAGCGCTTCGACATGGTCGTAAATCTGCACCGACAACACCCGCGTCTGGCCCGGGATGTTGCCGCCCATCATCAGCACGATGCCGAACTCGCCGACGGTGTGGGCAAAACCCATGACCGCCGCCGTCACATAGGCCGGACGCGCCAGCGGCAGCACCACCGTGACAAAGGTGTCCAGCGGCGAGGCGCGCAGGGTGGCGGCGACTTCCAGCGGGCGTTCACCGATCGCTTCAAACGCGTTCTGCAAAGGCTGGACCACAAAAGGCAGCGAATAAAACACCGAGCCGACCACCAGCCCGGCAAAACTGAAAGGCAGCAGGCCCCAGCCCAGCGCTTGCGTCAGCGCCCCGACCGGGCCCTGCGGTCCCATCAGCACCAGCAAATAAAAACCCAGCACCACCGGTGGCAACACCAGCGGCAAAGCCACCAGCGCGCCTACCGGCCCCTTGAGCCAGGAGCGTGTGCGGGCCAGCCACCAGGCCAGCGGCGTGCCCGCGAGCAGCAGCACGCCGGTGGTGGTCGCTGCCAGTCTGGCGGTCAGCGCAATGGCCTGCAGGGCAGCGTCGTCAATCATGTCAGGGACTCGCCTGGTAGCCGTAGGCACGCATCACCACTTTGGCCTTGTCGGATTGCAGAAAACGCATCAACTGCTGCGCCGCCGGGCTGTCTTTTCCTTTGGCCAGCAACACGGCGTCCTGGCGGATGGCGCTGTGCAAAGTCTCGGGAACGATCCAGGCCGAACCGCTGGTGAGCTTGCCGTTTTCCTGGATCTGCGACAGCGCGACAAAACCGAGCTCGGCATTGCCGGTGGCCACAAAACCGAAGGCCTGGCCCATGCTTTCGCCGGTGACAAGCCGCGCTTGCAGCGCGGCCAGCACGCCCAGCCGCGTCATGGTTTCCACCGCGGCCGCGCCATAAGGCGCGAGTTGGGGCGCGGCAATGGCGATCTTGCGGAAATCACCCTTCTTCAGCACCTCGCCCTGCGCATCGACCAGGCCAGGCTGCGCCGACCACAGCGCCAGCCGGCCGGTGGCGTAGGTGAAGCGGCTGCCCCTGACGGCGGCGCCTTCCCGCTCCAGCTTCGCCGGGGTGTCCTCATCGGCGGCCAGGAACACCTCGAAGGGCGCACCGTTGCGAATCTGCGCGTAGAACTTGCCGGTGGCGCCGAAGGACAACACCGCCTTGTGGCCGCTGTCCTTCTCAAATTCCGCGGCGATGATTTTCATGGGGGCGCTGAAATTGGCGGCCACTGCCACCTGCACATCGGCCGCCAGCGCCGGTGCGATCAGGCACCACAGCCACAGGGACAAGAACAGGGGTTGGAAGGTCATGACGGCAATGGGTTTTCGCTATTCTATTTTAGAATAACGGATCGATGCCACGCGATCAGCACCCCATGAAAAAAGCCGCCCCTGCCCTGTCCTTCGGCAGCGCCCTCAGCCACGAGCCCGCCGACAAACGCATCGAGATCCTGCGCCGGGTCGGCGACAGCGGCTCGATCTCGCAGGCCGCGCGGGATGCCGGCGTCAGCTACAAGGCCGCCTGGCAGGCGATCGACACGCTGAGCAACCTGGCCGGCGGCGTGCTGGTGCAGCGGGCGGTGGGCGGCGCCGGCGGCGGGGGCGCACTGATCACTGACGCCGGCAAACACCTGCTGGCGGTGGCCGCGCAACTGGCCGAATCGCGCCGGCAGGTGCTGGCCGCGGCGACAGCGCCAGCAGCAGCCACACTGCCCCACACCGGCCTGCGCACCAGCATGCGCAACCAGTTTCCCTGCCGGGTGGACCGGCTCGAGGCCAAAGGCCAGACCGTGCGCGTGGTCCTGCGCCTGCCCGACGGCAGCCAGTTGGTCTCACGCATCACCAAAGCCAGCGCAGAACTGCTGGGCCTGAAAAAAAAACTCGCGGTGCTGGCGCTGTGCAAGGCCACGGCTGTGCGCGTGAGCCCCCAATCTGCCAGCCCTGCCGAGGGTCAACAGCTCAGCGGCCGGGCCCAGCGTGTCAGCCGCGGCGCCAACGGCGACGAGGTCTCGCTGCTGCTGGCCGCCGGCCTGCAACTGGTGGGATTTGCCGCAGCCGGCAGCGGCATCCGGGCCAAAACACCGGTGAGCGCGCTGATCGACGAGTCGGCCGTGGTGATCGCCCTGCCCGCCTGACGCGACCTGCATAGGACAGCCCCTTAGCGGCCGGCAATGCATTTCATAGCAAATATCTATCAATTTAATGCAATCAACAGAGTTATACTATGCACTGGCCAGCAAATTTCAGCTGTTTTTTATCAACTCCAGAAAGCGATACCCATGTCCCTGATCAATACCCCCGTCCAGCCTTTCAAGACCCAGGCCTTCCTCAATGGCAAGTTCATTGAAGTCTCCAACGAATCGCTCAAAGGCAAGTGGTCGGTCCTGATCTTCATGCCGGCGGCTTTCACCTTCAACTGCCCGACCGAAGTCGAGGACGCTGCCGACAACTACGCCGAATTCCAGAAGGCCGGCGCCGAGGTCTACATCGTGACCACCGACACCCACTTCTCGCACAAGGTGTGGCATGAGACCTCTCCTGCCGTCGGCAAGGCCAAGTTCCCGCTGGTGGGCGACCCGACCCACGTGCTGACCAAGGCTTTCGACGTGTTCATCCCTGAAGAAGGCCTGGCACTGCGCGGCACCTTCGTGATCGATCCCGAAGGCATGATCAAGACGGCCGAAGTGCATTCCAACGAAATCGCCCGCGACGTCAAGGAAACCCTGCGCAAGCTCAAGGCTGCCCAGTACACCGCCGCCCACCCCGGCCAGGTCTGCCCTGCCAAGTGGAACGAAGGCGCCAAGACGATTGCCCCGTCGATCGACCTCGTCGGCAAGATCTAAGACCCCGCGGTCCCAGCCCGGGCGAAACACACCTCCGGGTGTGTCCCGGGCTTTTTTGTTCCCTTTTGACACGATATTCCAACCGAAAGTGAGTTTTTCATGCTCGACGACGCCACCAAAGCCCAACTGCAAAGTTACCTCGAACGCGCCAGCCAGCCGATCGAAATCGTCGCCTCGCTCGACGACAGCGAGGCCTCGGGCGAAGTGCTGTCGCTGCTGAAAGACGTGGCTGCCTCTTCGCCGCTGGTCACCTTGACCGAAAGCCGCGACGACCCGCACCGCAAACCCTCGTTCTCGATCAACCGCCCCGGTGAGAACCACGGCCCGCGTTTTGCCGGCCTGCCCATGGGCCATGAGTTCACCTCGCTGATCCTGGCGCTGCTGCAGATCGGCGGTTATCCGCCCAAGGTCGAGCAGGAAGTGCTGGAGCAGATCCGCGCGCTGGACCGCGACCTCGACTTCGAGGTGTACGTCTCGCTGACCTGCCACAACTGCCCGGACGTGGTGCAGGCGCTGAACCTGATGGCGGTGCAGAACCCGCGCATCAAGACCACCATGATCGAAGGCGGCACCTTCCAGGACGAGATCAAGGAACGCGAGATCATGGGCGTGCCCACGGTTTTCCTGAACGGCACCATGTTCGGCAACGGCCGCATGAGCCTGGAGGAAATCCTCGCCAAGATCGACACCAGCGGCACCGAGCGCGAAGCCAAAAAGATCGATGCCAAGGACCCCTTCGACGTGCTGATCGTCGGCGGCGGACCTGCCGGCGCCGCAGCCGCCGTGTATGCCGCACGCAAGGGCATACGCACCGGCGTGGCCTCCGAGCGTTTCGGCGGCCAGGTGCTGGACACCCTGGGCATCGAGAACTTCATCTCGATCAAGGAAACCGAAGGCCCGAAATTCGCGCACGCGCTCGAGGAACACGTGCGCAACTACGACGTGGACATCATGAACCTGCAGCGCGCCAAGGCGCTGGTGCCCCACAGCGGCGCGGGCAAGGACCTGATCGAAGTCCAGCTCGAGAGCGGCGCCTCGCTGAAAAGCAAGTCGGTCATCATCTCCACCGGCGCGCGCTGGCGCAACATCAATGTGCCCGGCGAGCAGGAGTTCAAGAACAAGGGCGTGGCTTATTGCCCGCACTGCGACGGGCCACTGTTCAAGGGCAAGCGTGTCGCGGTCATCGGCGGCGGCAACTCCGGCGTCGAGGCGGCGATTGACCTGGCCGGCATCGTCGGCCATGTGACGCTGATCGAATACGACACCGCACTGCGTGCCGATGCAGTGCTGCAGAACAAGTTGAAGAGCCTGGCCAACGTCGATGTGTTCACCAACGCGCAGACCACCGAGATCACCGGCGACCAGAAAGTCACCGGCCTGGTCTACAAGGACCGCGCCAGTGGCGAACTCAAAACCGTGGCGCTCGAAGGCGTGTTCATCCAGATCGGCCTGGTGCCCAATACCGACTGGCTCAAGGGCGTGGTCGAGCTGTCCAAACACGGCGAGATCATCGTGGATGCACGCGGCCAGACCTCGGTGCCCGGTGTGTTTGCGGCCGGCGACGCGACCACCGTGCCCTTCAAGCAGATCATCATCGCGGCCGGTGATGGCGCCAAGGCGGCGCTGGGCGCGTTTGATTATTTGATCCGCAGCCCGGCCACCGTGCACTGAGCGCGCAGGCCTGCCTCTGCCAAGCCCGCCACTGGCGGGCTTTTTTGCGTCCGTGTCGCGGCCTTGTGCAATACGAACGGTTATCACACTCACACGCAAACCGACCGCCCGCGTGGGGACATGCCTTGAGCAGAAGCGGTCGCCGGGAGACAATGGGCCATCAACAATACACAACAAGAGGAAATGCCATGAAAGGCGACGCACAAGTCATCACCCACCTGCAGGCCCAGCTCAAGAACGAGCTGACCGCCATCAACCAGTACTTCCTGCACTACCGCATGTACAAGCACTGGGGCCTGGACAAGCTGGCCAAGAAGGAATACGAGGAGTCCATCGGCGAGATGAAACACGCCGACAAGCTGATGGACCGCATCTTCATGCTCGACGGCCTGCCGAACCTGCAGGACCTCGGCAAGCTGATGATCGGTGAGGACGTTCCCGAAGCGCTCAATTGCGACCTGCAGGCCGAAACCGGCGCGCAGGCCACCATCAAGGCCGGCATGGCCCACTGCGAAAGCGTGCGTGACTATGTGTCGCGCGATTTGCTGCAAGGCATCCTCGACGACACCGAGGAACACATCGACTTCCTGGAAACCCAGATCGAGCTGATCAACAAGGTCGGCATCCAGAACTACCTGCAAAGCCAGATGGGCGAACTGAGCTGATTTCCGCCTGCGCTGCGGCGCACTGCTCCCGGCCCGCCGCCTGGCGGGCCGTTTTGTTTCCGGCCCGCAGCACGACGCCGATGCGGGCCACCCGGGCGGACACCGGCTCCAGCTTTTTTTCTCCGCCGCCCCCGTCCTCATCACTCAAACGAGAATAATTCGCATTTGTTGCGTTAAGATGCCGCACCCGCGAGCCGACATGCCCAGCCATGTGAAGCCAGCCAGCAACCTGACTGGACCCTGCCTCACATGTCTACCCCATCCCGTTTCCTTGCATCAACAACCCCTTTGTCCCCCGTCAGCCGGGCGTCATCAGCTACTAAACTAATAGCAAAATTCAGCCTCACCCCGCTCGCGCTGTGTGCCGCGCAACTGGTCGGTGCCCAGGTCCTGCCGGACATCACCATACGCGCGGATACCGAACAGGGCTACTCCCCGGCCAGCAGCAGCAGCGCCACCAAAAGCAGCGCGCCGCTGCGCGATATTCCGCAAACCGTCAACGTGGTCCCCGGCCAGCTGCTGCGCGACCAGGCGGCGCGCTCCATGGAAGATGCGCTGCGCAACGTGCCCGGCGTGGCGGCCAGCCATGGCGATGGCCAGCGCGACCAGGTGATGATCCGCGGCTTCACGGCGATTGCCGACCAGTTTTCCGACGGCCTGCGCGATGACGCCCTGTACTTCCGCGACCTGTCCAACGTCGAGCGCGTCGAGGTGCTCAAGGGCCCTTCTGCCGTGCTGTACGGCCGGGGTTCCTCGGGCGGCCTGATCAACCGCATCACCAAAAAACCGAAATTCGGCGAAACCTCGGGCGAGGCCGCGCTGATCCTGGGCAGCAACCAGCTCAGGCGCGTGGAAGCCGACGTGAACCTGCCGCTGGGTGAAGCCGCGGCCTTCCGCCTGAACGCGGCGCGCGAGGACTCCGGCAGCTACCGCGACCAGCAATTCGTGGACCGCTACAGCTTTGCGCCGTCGCTGGCGCTCAAATTCAGCAGCCAGACGTCGCTGTTGCTGCAATACACCAGGGCGCGCGACCAGCGTGTGACGGACTTCGGCATCCCGGCACTCAACGGCCGCCCGGTGGATGTGCCCGCCGGCACCTACTACGGCTCGGGCAATGCCCGGCGCGACGACACCAGCACCAGCCGGGTCGACACCTACACCGCCACCCTGAACCACAGCTTCAACGATGTGTTGAGCGTGCGCAACACCACGCGCTACTACAGCTACGAGCTGGACCGTTACAACACCCTGCCCAGCGGCACAACCGACCCGGTGGCGCTGACCATCGGGCTGACCCGCAGCGCCGTCTTCCGCGACGAATCCGGCTGGTTCAACCAGACCGATGTCACCTACAAAAACACGCTGGGCGGCCTCAAGCAGGAATGGCTGTTCGGCCTGGAAATGGGCCAGCAGAAGCGCCGCTCCGAATCGATCTCGGCCGGCAACGTGGCGCGCGTGTCCATCTTCAACCCGGGCCTGGTGGCGGTACCGGCATTCAGCGCAGCCAACCTGGCTGCCGACAGCGCCATCCCCAACCACACCACCCAGGATGTGCTGGGGGTGTACCTGCAGGACCAGGTCACGCTGGCGAAAAACTGGAAGGTGCTGGCAGGCATACGCTACGACGAGTTCAAGCAGTCCACCACCTTCGAGCGCAAGCTCGCGCCGCTGGCCCGCACCGACCGCAGCTTCAGCCCGCGCGCCGGCCTGGTGTGGCAGCCCACCGAGGCGCAGTCGCATTACCTCTCGTACAGCCGCTCGTTCCAGCCCTCGGCCGAGACCTTCGCCCTGGCCGGCAGCAATGTGGGCAACGAGCCGGAAATCACCCGCAACGTCGAGATCGGCAGCAAGCTCGGTTTCCTGGACGGCGCGCTCAGCGTCACGGCCGCCCTGTTCAACTTGCAGCGCAGCAACATCAAGAACACCGACCCGGCCAACCCCAGCCAGCAGATCAACGTGGGCACGCAGCGCACCAACGGGCTGGAACTCACGGCCAGCGGCCGCCTGCCGGGCCGCTGGGACGTGAGCGCGGGTTACGCCTACCTGGACGGCAAAATGGTGGAGTCCGTGGCACGCGTCAGCTCGCTGCAGTTGCCGGTCGTTTCGGTGCCGTCGCTGGGCAAGGTGCCGGCGCTGACGCCACGCCACTCGGCCTCGTTCTGGGCCATGAAAGACCTGGGCAAGGGCTTCAGCCTGGGTGGCGGCCTCAACTACGTGGGCGAACGTTTCGCTTCGCTGACCAACCTCGTCGTCCTGCCGGCTTACCTGACCGGTGACCTCGCCGGCAGCTACCGGACCGGCCGCTACGAATTCGGCGTGAACATCAAAAACGTCACCGACAAAAAATACATCGTCTCCAGCCACGGCAGCAACGACAACCTGATTCTGCCGGGCGCGCCGCGTGAGTTGCAGCTGAGCATGCGCGTCAGATTCTGATGAGGGAAAGGATTTCCCTCAAACGCGAATAATTCTCATTATTGCGTTAAGATACCGCACCCGCCAGCCGACGCCTTTGCCGCGTGAAGCCAGCCAGCAACCTTGCCTGAGCCTGTGTTTCACCATGCCTGCCTTTTTTCCCGCTTCACAGCCAAAAGCGTCTCCAGCCCCCATCTATCCTGCGTGGGCAGCTAGCAAATTTGTAGCAAACCGCGTCTTCAGCCGACCCGGCAGTTGCAGTGCGCAGCTGCGGACTTGAGCCATGTTGAGCGCCACCCACATCCGCCGCTGGTCCTGGGTCCACAAATGGTCCAGCCTGGTCTGTACCGTTTTCATGCTGCTGCTGTGTATCACCGGCCTGCCGCTGATCTTCCACCATGAAATCGGCCACCTGCTGGGCACCGAGGTCGAGGCGCCGGCCATGCCCGCCAACACGCCGCGCGCCAGCCTGGACCGCGTGATCGCCACGGCGAAAGCACTGCATCCGGACCGTGTGGTGCAGTTCGTGTCGCAGCCGGAGGACGATGACGGCCTGTGGTTCGTCACGCTGACGCCGACGCCCGAACCCACCGACGACTTCAAGTCGGTCGCCGTCGATGCGCGCACCGCCGCCGTGCTGGCCCAGCCGAAGTTCGACGAAGGCTTCATGTATGTGATGTTCAAGCTGCATGTGGACCTGTTCGCCGGCCTGCCCGGCAAACTCTTCCTCGGCTTCATGGGCCTGCTGATGCTGGTGGCGATTGTGTCGGGCGTGGTGCTGTATGCGCCCTTCATGCGCAAGCTCGATTTCGGCACGGTGCGGCGCGCGCGCCAGCCGCGCCTGAAGTGGCTGGACCTGCACAACCTGCTGGGCATCGTGACCCTGGTCTGGGCCTTCACCGTGGGTGCCACCGGCATGATCAACACCTGGGCCGACCTGATCGTCAAGTACTGGCAGCACGACCAGCTCAGCACGCTGCTGGCGCCTTACCAGGGCCAGCCGCCGGTGCCGCCGGCCGAACGCGGCTCGCTGCAGGCCGCGCTGGACAGCGCGCTGGCCGCCGCGCCCGGCAACAAGCTGTCTTTCATTGCCTTTCCAGGCACGGCGTTTTCCAGCCCGCACCACAACACGGTGTTCCTGCGCGGCAACACCGCGCTGACCTCGCGCCTGCTGACACCGGTGCTGGTCGATGCGCGCAGCGGTGCAATCACGGCAAAGCCCGACCTGCCCTGGTACCTGACCGCGCTGCTGGTGTCGCAACCGCTGCACTTCGGCGACTACGGCGGCCTGCCGATGCAAATCCTCTGGGCCCTGCTCGACATCGCCACCATCATCGTGCTGGGCAGCGGCCTCTATTTGTGGGTCAAGCGCGGCCAGCCGCAAAGCCTGGCGCAGGAAGCCGGCGCCGCCTTGCCGGGGGCCGCGCGATGAGGCCGGGCTTCTGGCCACTCTGGGGCTGGCCCATCGCTTTCGGCCTGCTCAGCGCCACCGGCCTGCTCAGCGCCCTGTTCTCCGACGGCTGGGGCGATGCCTGGTCCTGGCTGGCGCTGGGCCTGCCGGTGCTGGCCATGGCCTGGTTCTCGTGGCGTCCGCGCCAGGCCGGCGGCCGATGAATCCCGCGACCAGGAACGCAAACATGCGCAGCACCGCTATCCCTATCGACAACACACCCGATTCCGCGCCATCCCCTGATGCCGACGCCGACGGCTACAGCCGGCACGGCTGGCTGCCGCGCGGCAACGCCGCCCTGATGTACCGGCTGGGCGTGGCCTCACGCGCCATCGCCGCCATCGTGGGCGGCTACGCGCTGTCGGCGCTGGTGGCCACGGTGTCGGCGATTTATTTTCCCGGTACACGCGCCGAAGCCGCGATCTTCGGCATGTTGCTGTCCTTCGTGATCTACACCGTGGCGGTGATGTGGGTGTTTGCGGTGCGCAGCGCCTGGCGCGCCTGGCTGGGCCTGCTGCTGCCTTCGATTCCGCTGGCGCTTGCCGTTCTTGTCCACCTGTATCTGCGGAGCGCGCCATGAAAGAGGGTTTTCGCCAGTCGATGAACTGGGTCCACACCTGGAGCGGCCTGCTGGTCGGCTGGGTGCTGTTCATGGTGTTTGCGGCAGGCACCGCCTCGTATTACCGCGACGAGATCAGCTTCTGGATGAAGCCCGAGCTGCACCAGGCCAGCCTGGGACTGCCGCCGCAGGCCGAGATCGTCAGCCACACCGTCGCCGCGCTGCAGCAGCGCGCGCCCAACAGCCAGCGCTGGTTCATCACCCTGCCCACAGCACGCGAGCCCGGCGTGCGCGCCAGCTGGTCGGCCGCGCCGCTCGCCAGGGGCGCGACCGAGCCGCCGCTGGAGCCCGGTATCACGCGCCGCGGCCGCTTCTACAGCGCCGTGCTGGACCCGGCCAGCGGCAAACCGCTGGCAGGTGCCCGCGAGACGCGCGGCGGCGAGTTTTTTTACCGCCTGCACTTCGACCTGCACTACATGCCGGCGGTCTGGGCGCGCTGGATCATCGGCTTTTGCGCGATGTTCATGCTGGTGGCCATCGTCACCGGCATCGTCACGCACAGACGCATCTTTGCGGACTTCTTCACCTTCCGCCCGAAAAAAGGCCAGCGCAGCTGGCTGGACGCGCACAACGCCACGGCCGTGCTGGCCCTGCCCTATCACCTGATGATCACCTACACCGGGCTGGTGACCTTGATGCTGATGTACATGCCCTTCGGTCCGCAGCTCACTTACAAGGGCGACCCGCAGGCCTTCAGCGCCGAGGTGTTCCCGGCCAGCGGGCGCGACCCCAAGCCCTCGGGCATCGCCGCGCCGCTGACGCCGATCGCGCCGCTGGTCGCCCAGGCGCAGCAGCGCTGGGGCGAAGGCGGCCTGGGCCGCATCACCGTGAGCAACCCCGGCGATGCGGTGGCCACCATCACCTTGTCACGCCGGGCCGACCGGGACATGTCGTCGGTACAGCCCGCGATGATCTTCAACGGCAGCAGCGGCCAGCTGCTCAGCGAGGTGGGCGAGGCGCCCGGCGCGGTCCTCGCCACCCGCAGCGTGTTGTACGGCCTGCACCAGGGTCGTTTCGCCGACCCGCTGCTGCGGGTGCTGTTTTTTGTGTCGGGGCTGGCCGGCTGCGTGATGGTGGCCACCGGCTTGCTGCTGTGGGCCGTGAAGGAGCGCAACAAATACGCCAAGGTCGTGGCCAAAGGCGGGCGTGTCGGCTGGGGCTCGCGCCTGGTCGATGGGCTCAACGTCGGGGCCATCGCCGGGCTGATGATCGCGATTCCGGCCTTCTTCTGGACCAACCGGCTGCTGCCGGTGGGCATGGCGGCGCGCGGGCAGGCCGAGATCGACCTGTTTTTCGGCGCCTGGGCCGTGGCCGCCATCGCCGGCCTGGCCTGGCCGACGCGGCGCATGTGGATGGTTCAGTTGGGTACCGCGGCGTTGTTGTTCGGCGCCATCCCGCTGCTGAACGCCGTCACCACGGCCACCCACCTGGGCGTGTCCGTCCCGGCAGGCCTGTGGGCAGTGGCCGGTGTCGACCTCGGCTGCCTGGCCCTGGGCGCAGCGCTGCTGGCCTGCGTGGGGTGGCTGGCGCGGCGCCAGCCGGCGCTGAAGGCGCAACGCGCGGCGCCAGCCGGCCTGAACCGGGAGCCTGCGCTGTGAGCGCCTGGCCCATGGCCGTCACCGCCTGGTGCACGGCGTTTTCCGGCTTCGCCGCCTTGAGCCTGGCGATGGACCGCCACCATGAAGACAGTTACGGCCGCGGCAGCTCGCCCGGCGCGCGCCGGCCCTGGCTGCGCAGCGCCGGCACGCTGGCACTGCTGCTGTCGCTGGCGGCCTGCCTGGCGATCAAGGGACCGGCCCAGGGCTGGGTCTTGTGGCTGGGCGTGCTGACCGCTGGCGCGCTGGGGGTGGTGGGCGTGCTCAGTTATGCGCCGCGCCGCGCGGCAGGCCTGGCAGCGCTGGCCGGCGCGTTGGCGGCGATCACGGCCCTGTTGTCGCCGCTGGGCATATGACCCCCTTCCGGAATCCCCGCACTACCGACGAAAAAGAACCATGTCCCTCATCAAGATCCCAGGCCCGGGTTTGCATGCCCCACCCGCACCCATGACCCCTGCCACCATGCCGCTGACCGACCTGGCGCCCAACCGGGCCAGCACCATCGTGAGCCTCAGCGCAGCGCAAGGTGAAGACGGCAGTTCCAGCCTGCTGCAACGTCTGGCCGAACTCGGCTTCATGACCGGCGAAACCATCAGTGTGTTGCGGCGCGGCCCCGGTGGGCGCGAACCAATCGCGGTGCAAGTCGGTGACACCCTGTTCGCGCTGCGCCACCACGAGGCGAGCTGCATCCAGGTGAGCGCAGCATGAGTATCGCTGCCCCCACCTCCCCCGCCACCATGCCGCGCATCGTCCTGGTCGGCAACCCGAACTGCGGCAAGACCGCGCTGTTCAACCTGCTCACCGGCGCACGCCAGAAGGTCGCCAACTATGCCGGCGTGACGGTCGAACGCAAGGAAGGCCGCACCCGCCTGCCCGACGGCCGCGAACTGGCCGTGATGGACCTGCCGGGCGCCTACAGCCTGAACCCGGCAACCGCCGACGAAACCGTCACCCACGACGTGCTCATGGGCCTGCGCGCGGGCGAGGAGCGCCCCGACGGCATCATCGCGGTGGTCGACGCGACCAATTTGCGCATGAATTTGCGCCTGGTGCTGCAGCTGCGTGCGCTGGGCCGGCCCCTGGTGCTGGCGCTCAACATGATGGACGTCGCGCGTGCGCGCGGCCTGCAGATCGACATCAACCGGCTGTCGGCCGAGCTCGGCATGCCGGTGATAGCCACCGTGGCGGTGCACAACCCCTGGTTCGCCGCCTGGCGCGGCAAGGGCGCGGGCAGCGGCCGTGAGGCGCTGCTGCAGGCGGCGCAGCAGGCCTTTTACGGCGCCGATCACCAGCCTTTTGTGCCGCCAGTGCCCGTCCCGCAAGCGCAAGCAGCTATCAATTCAATAGCAACCGGCGCACCCGACATGGCCGCGCTGCAGACCCAGGTGCGCGCCATCCTGGCCGCGGCCGTGCCGAATGCGGGCCAGGTCCAGCGTTTCAACCACCGCGTCGATGCGCTGGTGATGCACCCGGTGGCCGGCCTGCTGCTGCTGGCCACCGTGCTGTTCCTGATCTTCCAGGCGGTGTTTGCCTGGGCCAATTTGCCGATGGACATCATCAAGGACGCGGTGGCCTGGACCGGCACCGCCATCAATGACAACCTGGCGCCCGGGCTGCTGCAAAGCCTGCTGGTCGACGGCATCGTGGCCGGCGTGGGCGGCGTGCTGGTGTTCCTGCCGCAGATCGTGATCCTGTTCTTCTTCATCCTGCTGCTGGAAGACTCGGGTTATTTGCCGCGCGCCGCCTTCCTGCTGGACAACGTCATGGGCAAGGTCGGCCTGTCGGGCCGCGCCTTCATCCCGCTGCTGTCGAGTTTTGCCTGCGCGATTCCCGGCATCATGGCGACCCGCACGATTCCGCACTGGCGCGACCGGCTGGCCACCATCATGATCGCGCCGCTGATGACCTGTTCGGCCCGCCTGCCGCTGTATGCCTTGCTGATCGGCGCCTTCATCCCGGACCGCAGCGTCGGTGTCTTCAACCTGCAGGGCCTGACGCTGTTTGCGCTGTACCTGGCGGGCATTGTGTCGGCGATGGCGGTGGCCTGGGTGTTCAAGCGCAGCTGGTCGAAAAGCAGCTACCAGCCGTTGATGCTGGAGCTGCCGCCCTACCGCCTGCCGAACCTGCGCAACCTGCTGCTGGGCCTGTGGCAACGTGTGGAGATTTTCCTGCACCGCGTGGGCGGCATCATTTTTGCGCTGATGGTGCTGCTGTGGTTTCTCTCGACCTTTCCCGGCCCGCCCGAGGGCACGCCAGGTCCGGCGATCCAGTACAGCTTCGCCGGCATGATAGGCAAGGCGCTGGAAGTCGTGTTTGCCCCCATCGGTTTCAACTGGCAGATCTCGATCGCGCTGGTACCCGGCATGGCGGCGCGCGAAGTCGCGGTCGGCGCACTCGGCACGGTGTATGCGCTGTCGGCTGCCGGTGACGATACGGCGGTGGCCCTGACGCCGCTGATCGCGCAAAGCTGGTCGCTGGCGACCGCCTATTCGCTGCTGGCCTGGTATGTGTTTGCGCCGCAATGTATCTCGACGCTGGCCGTGGTCAAGCGCGAGACCAACTCCTGGCGCTACCCGCTGCTGATGGCCGGCTACCTGTTTGCGCTGGCCTATGCCGCATCGTTTGTCACCTACCGCGCCGTGCTGGCGCTGACGGCATGACGCCCGCCCCGCTCGAAGCGCTGCTGGTGTACGCCGTGGTGATGGGCTGCGCGCTGTACTGCCTGTGGGCCTTTCTGCCGGCGTCGCTCAAGCGCCGCGCGGCAAGCCGCCTGATGCGCCTGTCGCCGCGCCTCGCGGGTTCGCGCCGACTGCAGAACCTGGCGCGCGCGCCCGGCGGCTGCGGCTCGAGCTGCGACAACTGCGGCAGCCGTGCAGCGCCGCCGCGCGAACACCGGGTGCAGATGGTGCGCCGGCGGCCATAGTTCCATTTATCAGCCAGGTACGGCTTCAGCCCATATTCCACCTGCGTAAGCAGCTCTCTTTTTGATAGCAACTTTCATCCAGCTTTTTACCCAACGGAGACCTCTGCCATGACCACCCGACTGCTTCCCTCCTTGCGCACCATCGCCCTCGTCTCCAGCCTGCTGATGCTGGGTACGGCCCAGGCCCACCATGTGTGGATAGAACAAAACGCCCAGGGCGCCCAGCTTTTCTTCGGCGAGTTCGGCCAGAACATGCGCGAGGTGTCGCCCGGCCTGCTCGACAAGTTCGGCGGCCCGGTGGCCCAGCGCATCTCGGCCACAGGCAGCGAGCCGCTGCAGGTCAGCAAGACCGCCACCGGCTTCGGCCTGTCGGCACGCGCCGGCAAGGGCGAGTCGCTGGTCGCGCAAGACCCGGCCTACCCCTCGTTTGAAATCAAGGGCGACAAACCCGGCCGCGGCATTTATGTGCCGGCGGCCCGCCTGGTGAGCGGCCTGGGCAAGCAGGAACCGACGCTGACCCTGGACCTTGTGCCTACCGGCGTGTCCGGCAAGGACGGCGCCGAGTTCCAGGCCTTCTACAAGGGCCAGCCCCTGCCCAAGGCCAAGGTCGCGGTGATCACGCCGTCCGGCTGGGCGCAGGAACACCACACCGACGAGCAGGGCAAGATGAAGGCCTCCCTGCCCTGGAGCGGTACCTATGTGCTCGAAATGTCCCACACCGACCGCACACCCGGCGAGCGCGCCGGTGAAAAATACGAGCGCGCCAGCTACGTCACCTCGCTGACCATCCGCCAGCCCGGCGGCCTCAAAGCCCTGCCGGCACCGGCAGCAGCGGCACCCAGCAAGGCGAACTGAGCAGCGGCCGCCGCCTGCAGTCCTTGACGCCAAGCATCTTCCTCGCTGGAAGGGGCTTTTTTTCGCCCTGGCGCTTCGGGAAGGCAGGCCGGGGTGACCCCGCAAAAGCAAAGGATTTCAAACAAGTATTGCAAATGCGACAGATTCGCATTTATACTTGAGACACCCAATCACCAACCAGCAAGCCACTCCATGATTGTTTGTGTCTGCCGCAGAATCTCCGACCGCGAAATCGCCCGCCACGCCCGTGCCGGCCTGGGTTTCGACGAGATCCAGTTCGAACTGGGTGTCGCCACCCAGTGCGGCCAGTGTGAACGCTGTGCGCGCGACGTGGTCGCGCAATGCAGCGGCACCTGCCCCACCGCAAACATCCACCAGCGCGCCATTCACTCTCCGGAAGGCAGCCCATGGAATCCTCCCTCACCTTGTTTGCAACTCTCGCCGGCAGCCTGATCCTGGCGGTCGTCCCGCTCTGGTGGATCTTTCGCCCGTGATGCGCGCTGTGCGCGCAGCCCCGCAGGCCACCGCCTGCATCCACTAGACTTCCCATGAACGCTCCCGCCATTCCGGGCTCCAACGCCCCTGCACTTCCGCTTGCTCCCGTGCGCTTGCCTATCAGCCGCAACATCGTCATCGCCGCCAGCGTGGTCATCTTCCACGTGGCGGTGCTGTGGGCCATGCAGAACGGCCTGCTGCGTCGCGCGGCCGAGGTGGTGGTGCCGGCAGAAATCCTGACCCGCATCATCGAAATCGAACCGCCCAAGGTGGCGCCGCCACCCCCACCGCCGCCGCCCAAACCGGCGCCCAAGGTGCCCAAGCCGCCGCCCATGCCGGTGGCCGTGCGCGAGCCGGTGCCGACACCGGCGCCGAATGCGCCGGTTGGCGTGGTCGAGCCGCAGCCGCCCGCGCCGCCGATGCCGGCCCCGCCGGCACCGGCACCCCCGGCCCCGCCCGCGCCAGCGCGCATGATTGAAGTGACCGAGGGTGAAACCCGCTATGTCAAGGCGCCTGAGCCGGTATGGCCCCGGGCCAGCCAGCGCAGCGGCGAATCCGGCAAGGTGGTGATCGCGGTGTATTACAACGCCGCCGGCCGTGCCGTGCGGGCCAGCGTTTTCCAGTCCAGCGGCTTCGAGCGGCTGGACCGCGCCGCCTACGAGGCGGTGATGGCCTCGCAGGTCACCCCGTTTCGCCGCGCAGGTACCGATGCCAACACCGAGTACCTGCTCAAGGCGCCGATCAATTTTCAATTTAGGGAGTAAATCATGAATTCACAATTTGGCCTGATGAACGTCTGGACGCAGGGCGACCTGGTCACCAAGGCGGTCGCCTTGCTGCTGATCGGCATGTCGCTGGCCTCCTGGATGGTCATCATCATCAAGACGCTGGACGTGCTCAAGTACAAAAAAGTCGCGCGTGGCGCAGAAGACTTCTGGCACAGCGAGGACTTCGCCGCCGGCCTGGCCAAGCTCGGCAGCGACCCGGCCAATCCCTTCCGCCAGCTGGCGATCGAGGGCCGCGAGGCCACCGCCCACCACCGCAACACCAAGGCGCACCTGCACGACGCGCTGGACGTCAGCGACTGGGTCACACGCAGCCTGCGCAACACCATCGACGAGTTCACCTCGCGCCTGCAGTCGGGCCTGGCCATCCTGGCCTCGGTCGGTTCGACCGCGCCCTTCATCGGCCTGTTCGGCACGGTCTGGGGCATTTACCATGCGCTGCTGGCCATCGGCACGGCCGGCCAGGCGACCATCGACAAGGTGGCCGGCCCCATCGGCGAGGCGCTGATCATGACGGCGCTGGGCCTGGCGGTGGCGATTCCGGCGGTGCTCGGTTACAACGCGCTGGTGCGCGGCAACAAGGGCGTGCTGCAAAAGCTCAACCGCTTCGCGCATGACCTGCATGCCTACTTCGTGACCGGCGCGCGCGTGAGCAGCGCGGGCAGCCCGGCCAATGTCGTGCCCATGAAAAAAGCCTGAAACCGAAACTGAACGAGGACCCGCCATGGCCTTTGGAACACAGGACGACACCGACGATGTCATGAACGAGATCAACATGACGCCCCTGGTGGACGTGATGCTGGTCTTGCTGATCATCTTCATCATCACCGTGCCGGTGATGAAACACGCGGTCAACATCGACCTGCCGCGCGCCACCAACGAGGCGCAGGACAGCAAGCCCGAAACCGTGCGCCTGACGGTGGACGCTCAAGGGACCTACTACATCAACGAAGCACCGGTTGAGGACAAGGATCTCGCGCCGCGTTTCCAGGCCGCCGCGGCGCAGAACCCGCAGCCCGAACTGCACATCCGCGGCGACAAGGCGGTGCGTTACGAACGCGTGGCCCAGGCCATGGCCGCGGCGCAGGTCTCCGGCCTGCGCAAGATCGGCTTCATCACCGAACCCGACAAGCCCTGAGGCATCGCCGCCCGCTCTGGCAACGCCCGGCGCCGCAAGGCGGCCGGGCGTTTTTCTGACTGCCCCCGGCCAACCCACGGCGAGGAAAAAAATGCAAAAAACATCGGCGGGCATGTTGACTTTTAATTGCGAATCATTATCATTACGATAACGACAGTCCACCAGGTAACACCATGTCCCTTGCCCTTCACCCCAGCACCCTGAGCCTGCCTTCCCGCGCCGCACGCCAGGCAGAAATGGCCCTGCCGGCTGCACCGGCGCGCACAGAGTCCGGCGGCGCCCTGGAAAGCACCGAGATCCTGCGCGGACAAAAAGCCGTGGAGATCAAGCACAACGGCCTGACCTACCGCCTGCAGGCCACGCGCCTGGGCAAGCTGATCCTGACCAAATAGGCAGCGCGTCACACAGTTTCATCGTGGGGCGATCCGAGGCTTACCCAAGCCTCACAGATCGTTTTTTGCTAGCCAGACCTGCGCTTTCGGGCACAGGCAGTAGCCAGGCTTTTTTTCCACGCAGCATGCAAAAGCCGGCTCTCAGCCGGCTTTTTGCGTCAAATCGGGCGCTAGCCCTTGGTTGACAAGCGCAGGCAGCTATCGATTCGATAGCAAAAGCGCAACTGCGGCTTACAGGCCGATGGCCGCAATACCGGCACGCGCGATCTGCGCATCTTCGGTGGACTTCACGCCGCTGACGCCGACGGCGCCCAGGCACTGGCCGTCCTTCATGATGGGCACACCGCCTTCGAGCAGGCCCTTGAGCTCGGGCGCGCTCAGGAAGGACACGCGGCCGCCGTTGATCATCTCTTCGTAGATGCGGCTTTCACGGCGTCCGAGGGCGGCCGTGTTGGCCTTGGCCGGGGCGATGTGCGCCGAGATCGGCGCCGCGCCGTCCAGCCGCTGCAAATGCAGCAGATGGCCGCCGTCATCGACCACGGCAATCGTCACCGCCCAGTTGTTCTTGAGCGCCTCGGCGGTCGCTGCGGCCGCGATGGCCTGCACGTCGGAAAATTCCAGTGTCGGTTTTGATTTCATGTCGGTCCCGGGAGTTTTTGTTGAGCAGCCGCCAAGCATACGCAAGTTTTATGCGCCTGCAGCGCGCCATTGCATGCATCGAAACCTGTAGAACCCTGACAAAAAGTAGGAAGTGTCTGGGGTTATTCCATTGAAATGAAGGCCCGCACCCTAAAATGATCGTGCCTGCATATGCTGGCCTCTATGGAGAAGACTCTCATGAATGACAATGTTCAAACCCTTGACCGCGGCTACGTGGGCTCTGCCGAGCAACGCAACCGGGTCTTGCGCAACACCTACTGGCTGCTGGCCCTGAGCATGCTGCCCACCGTGCTGGGCGCCTGGGTCGGCGTTGCCACGGGCATCACCGCCTCGCTGACCGGCGGCCTGGGCCTGATCGTGTTCCTGGGCGGCGCCTTCGGTTTCCTCTACGCCATCGAGAAGACCAAAAATTCCGCCGCCGGCGTGCCGGTGCTGCTGGCCTTCACGTTCTTCATGGGCCTTATGCTCTCGCGCATGATCGGCATGATCCTGGGCTTTCGCAACGGCTCCGAACTGATCATGACTGCCATGGGCGGCACGGCCGGCGTGTTTTTCGTGATGGCCTCGCTGGCCAGCGTGATCAAGCGTGACCTGTCGGGCATGGGCAAATGGCTGTTTGTCGGCGCCATGGTCGTGATGGTGGGCGGCATCATCAATGTGTTTGTCGGCTCCACCGCCGGCATGCTGGCCCTGTCGGTCGCAGTGATCGGCATTTTCAGCGCCTACATGCTGTATGACCTGAAGCAGATCCTGGACGGCGGCGAGACCAACTACATCAGCGCCACCATGCGCCTCTACCTGGACCTGTTCAACGTGTTCCAGGCCATGCTCGCCCTGCTGGGCATCATGGGCGGCGACCGCGAGTAGTCCGCTTCGCTCCGGATTAAAAAAAGGGCCTTCGGGCCCTTTTCCTTTTTTGATTGTTTTTCAGCTCAATCAAGGTTCAGGTCAAAAACCGCGATGGACTCGACGTGCGCCGTGTGCGGGAACATGTTGACCACGCCGGCCGCGCTGCAGCGGTAACCCGCGTCATTGACCAGCACACCGGCATCGCGTGCCAGCGTCGCCGGGTTGCAGCTCACATACACGATGCGCCGGGGCGGTGTCCAGTCACCGATCTGCAGGTTCTGCTGGCCGCCCGCGTCGTCGCAGGGCACGCCGGTGAGCGACTGCTGGTGCAGCGCCGCCAGCGCCTTGAACAGCTCGAACGCGCCCTCGCGCGGCGGATCGACCAGCCACTTGTCGGCCGCGCCGTCCGCCACCAGCATGCCGGGGGTCATCTCGAACAGGTTGCGCGCTACGAATTTTGTAGCTGCCAACGCTTGTCCCACAGGCCTTGCCGCCTGATTCGATGCGTAATTTTCGCGCGAGCGGGCGACCAGGACCTCGCTGCCCTCTATGCCCAGTACCTCGCGCGCCTGGGTCGCCAGCGGCAGGGTGAAGTTGCCGAGGCCGCAGAACCAGTCGATCACGCGTTCAGCGCGCTGCACGTCGAGCAGGCGCAGCGCGCGCGATACCAGCACCTGGTTGATCTGCGGGTTGACCTGGGTGAAATCGGTCGGGCGAAAAGGCATGCTGATGCCGTAGGCCGGCAACGCATAGGCCAGTTGCTGCGCGGGATCACTCACCGCATCGAGCAAGGTCACGGTGTCGGGCCCGCCCGACTGCAGCCACCACTGCAGGCCGGGATGGGCCGCCGCAAAGGCGCGCAGCTTCGCGACATCACCCTCGGACAACGGCTCCATGTGGCGCAGCACCAAGGCCGTGATGGCGTCGCCGCAGGCCAGCTCGATCTGCGGCAGGGTTTCCTTGGCATCCATCGCGCCTATCAGCGCACGCAGCGGCAGCAGCAGCTCGCTCACGTGTTGCGGCAATACATGGCATTCACGGATGTCGGCGACATAGCCGCTTTTGCGCTCGTGAAAACCGACCAGCACCTCGCCTTTCTTGCGCACGAAGCGCACCGACAGGCGCGCGCGGTAGCGGTAGTTCCAGGCCGGGCCCTCGATAGGCCGCATGATGTTGCCGGCCTTGAGCTTGCCGAGGTGCCAGAGGTTGTCTTCCAGCACACGCTGCTTGACCGCCACCTGCGCGCCCACATGCAGGTGCTGCATCTTGCAGCCGCCGCAGGCGCCGGTGTGCAGGCCGAAATGCGGGCACTGCGGGCGCACGCGCTGCGAGGACTCGCGCAGCACCGCCATCAGCGTGGCCTTTTCAAACGTTGGCTTCTTGCGGTAGACGCTGGCGCTGACGCGTTCAAACGGCAGCGCGCCGTCGATGAACACCACCTTGCCATCCTCACGGTGGGCGATGCCCTGGGCCTCGATGTCGAGCGACTCGACGTCGAGGATGTCGGGCGGGTAGTCCACCGGCGGCGTGGCAGGTGCGGGGTGTTTTGTTTTGTTCTGGTGTCGTCTGGCCATCCCCCATTGTCTCAGGCCGCGCTACCATTTCCGGGAGGCCGACGAAGCAACACAGGAGCAAACCATGGAACTGCGCATCTGCATCGACGTGAACGACATGGAACGCGCCATTGCGTTCTACACCGAAGGACTGGGGCTGCGATGTGGCCGGCGCTTCCAGAGCAGCTTCACCGAAATCCTGGGCGCCAGCAGCCCCATCGATTTGTTGCTCAATGCGGCCGGCACCCGGCCCGTCACCGGCAGCGACACGCAACGCAGCTACCAGCGCCACTGGACGCCGGTGCATCTGGACTTTGTGGTGGACGACATCGACGCCGCGGTCACGCGCCTGGTGGAACACGGCGCTGTGCTCGAAATGCCGGTGAATCAGCGCGCCTGGGGCCGCATCGCCGGCCTGGCCGACCCCTTCGGCCACGGCATCGACCTGCTGCAGTTCACCGGCCGCGGTTACGACGCGTTGTTGCAGCCGGCCGAGCCACTATGAAATTTATAGCTGCTCACGCTTGCCGGACAAGGGCTGGAGGCTGATTTAACCATCAACAGCTGCGGGGTAGCCATGAAAAAAGGCCCTGCAATGAGGGCCTTTTTTTCATCCGTACCGGCTTATTTGGGCGGCAGGTACTTGGCCGGGTCCACCGGCTTGCCCTGGCGGCGGATTTCGAAATGCAGCTTCACGCGGTCGGCGTCGCTGTTGCCCATCTCGGCAATCTTCTGGCCCTTGCGCACCGACTGGTCTTCCTTGACCAGCAGGGTCTGGTTGTGTGCATAGGCCGTCAGGAAGGTGTTGTTGTGCTTGAGGATGATCAGGTTGCCGTAACCGCGCAGGCCGGCACCGGCATACACGACGCGGCCGTCGGCCGAAGCCATCACCGCGTCGCCGGCCTTGCCGGCGATGTCCATGCCCTTGTTCTTGGCCTCGTCGAAGCCTGCCAGCACGGCGCCCTGCGCCGGCCAGATCCAGGCCACGTCCTCGTCGCCACCGCTGGCCGCGGGCTTGGGCGCGCTGGACGCCGCTGCGGGCGCACTGGCTGCCGGCGCCGGGCTGACCGGCGTGACCGTGCTGGACGTCACCGGCCGCGCCACCGCCACCGGCTCCGGCGGCACCACACGCAGCACCTGGCCGACCTCGATCAGGTTGGGGTTCTCGAGATTGCTCCAGCGGCCGATGTCGCGCCAGTTCTGGCCGGTGTCCAGGCCGATGCGAATCAGCGTGTCACCGGGCTTGACCGTGTAGTAACCGGGTTTGCCGGCGTTTTCGGCACCGGGCAGCAGCTTGACACTGGCAGGATCCACGGCCGCAGCGGGCGGGCGTGTCATGCCGGTGCCCCGGTCTTCGACCGGTGCGCGGTTCGGGCCACGCGAGCCGCAGGCCGCCACCAGCAGCACGGCGGCGGCCAGCAGGCAGCTCAGGGCCAGGCGAGCGGCGCCCTTGCCGGCGCGGGGCGCTTCAAGGGCCGTGGGAGAAAACGCTGCCATGGGAAGCCCTGCTTGTTGATTCATTGATGTAGTTACCTTTTCCAAATGCTGTGGATGACAGGTGTGACGCGTGGCGCCGGTTTTGGTTCAGGACAGCCAGCCCGTGCTTGTGGGCGCTGGTTAGCTGGTGCCCGATTTTAAAGGGACAAAGTGCACGGCCTCCAGAACCGTCTGCGTCACGCCCTGCGCGGTCTTGTCGAGTACCACCAGTGCCTGGGCGCCGCCGGCCATGTGCATGGGCGCGACCAGGCGGCCGCCGACGGCCAGTTGTTCCACCCAGGCCGGCGGAATCGCCTCACCGCCGGCCGCCGCGATGATGGCCGCATACGGCGCGCCCTTGGCGTAACCCACCATGCCGTCGCCGAACAGCAAATGCACATTGGCCAGCCGGAAGGCGCGCAGGTTCTCGCGCGCCTTGTCGTGCAGCCCGCGCAGGCGCTCGATGCTGTAGACCTCGCTGGCGAGCTGGCCCAGCACCGCCGCCTGGTAGCCGCAGCCGGTGCCGATCTCCAGCACCCGGCCCAGTTTGCCGGCCGGGCTGCCCGCCCCCTGGCGCAGCAACTCCAGCATGCGTGCCACCACATTGGGCTTGGAAATCGTCTGGCCCAGGCCGATCGGCAGGCTGGTGTCTTCGTAGGCCTGGTTGACCAGAGCGGTATCGACAAACCGGTGCCGCTCCACATGCCCCATCGCGGCCAGCACCTGCGCATCGGAAATGCCCTGCCCGGCGAGTTTTTGCACCATGCGCGCGCGCACCGCACGGGAATCCAGGCCGACGCCGCTCGAGACCACGGTCTTGGCCGGCGTTTTCATGTCAAAAATACCTGTAGCCCTTTCTGGATGAGCGCGGCCAGCTACTTTTTTGGTAGCAGATGGCGTGCCGGCGTCAGGCTCCAGCCGGACCGGAAAGCCCGGGCGTTGGGCCGCTGTGGGCTTGGCCGGCGGCTTCATGCGGCCAGCGGCGTGGCGGCGCTGTCCTGGGTGAGTTTGGCCGCGGTCTGCGCCCAGTAAGGCAGGCGCTCATGGTCGGTCAGGTCCACCTGCAGCGGCGTGATGGCGATGAAGCCATGCCGGGTGGCAAAAAAGTCGGTGCCTTCGCCCTCTTCCTTGGCCGGCCCCGCACCGCCTATCCAGTACATGGTTTCGCCGCGCGGGCTGGTCTGGGTGATCACGCGTTCGGCCGCATGGCGCCGGCCCAGGCGGCAGACCTTGTAGCCCTGGAGCTGCTCGTCGGGCAGGTTGGGAATGTTCACGTTGAGCAGCCAGGGCGCCACCGTCGGCAAGGCACCCTCGGAGATTTTTTCCAGCGAGGGGATCAACTGCTGCACCAGGTCGCGCGCGCGCCGGCCTGCAGTGTCGATGTGGCCCCAGCCCTTTTCGGTCTGCGAAAACGCGATCGACGGGATGCCGAACAGATAACCTTCCATGGCCGCGCCGACGGTGCCCGAATAAATCGTGTCGTCGCCCATGTTGGCGCCGTTGTTGATGCCCGACACCACCAGGTCGGGCCGGTAGCCCAGCAGGCCGGTCAGCGCAATGTGCACGCAGTCGGCCGGTGTGCCGTTGATGTAGCGAAAACCGTTGGCCGCCGTCTGTACATACATCGGCGAATGCAGGGTCAGCGCATTCGATTTGGCACTGTTGTTCTGCTCGGGCGCCACCACCTCCACATCGGCAATGTCCTTCAGGGCGTCGTACAGGGCAATGATGCCGGAGGCCTGGTAGCCGTCGTCGTTGCAGATCAGGATTTTCATGCATCGATTTTACGGTCTCACGGGCGACAAACCCGGGGCCCGCAAGGCCTATTTGGCCTCGCAACCTGCCTATGATCTGTAACCCCCACGTTTTTCACTGCGTGTAATGCACTGCCCCCCGAGGGGGCTATTTTTCCTAGGGGCGGCCCGTCGGAAAAATGCATGGAATTTTCGCCGCGATAACCATCAATGGAGACCCTCATGCATGCCTGGCTTTGTGAAGACCCCACCGGCGTTGACGCCCTGACCTGGAAAGAACTGCCCACGCCCGAGCCGAAAGCCGGCGAGGTGCGTATCGCGATCAAGGCCGCGAGCCTGAACTTCCCGGATCTGCTGATCGTGCAGAACAAGTACCAGATCAAGCCGCCGCTGCCCTTTGTGCCAGGCTCCGAATACGCCGGCGTGATTGAAGCCGTGGGTGAAGGCGTCAAACACCTGAAGGTCGGCCAGAACGTGGCCTGCCTGTCCGGCACCGGCGGTTTCGGCACCCACACCATCGCGCCGGCAGCCCTGTGCATGCCGCTGCCTGATGGATTCCCCCATGTCGATGCCGCGGCCTTCATCATGATTTACGCCACCTCGCACCATGCGCTGGTGGATCGCGCACAGCTCAAGGCCGGTGAAACCGTGCTGGTGCTGGGCGCCGCCGGCGGCGTCGGCACCTCGGCCATCCAGATCGCCAAGGCGCTGGGCGCGAAAGTGATCGCGGCGGCATCGACCGACGAAAAATGCGCGCTGTGCACGTCCATCGGTGCCGACGCCACCATCAACTACAGCAGGGAAAACCTGCGCGAAGCCATCAAGACGCTGACCGGTGGCAAGGGCCCGGACGTGATTTACGACCCGGTGGGCGGAGAGTTCGCCGAGCCGGCCTTCCGCTCCATCGCCTGGCGTGGCCGTTACCTGGTGGTCGGTTTCGCCTCGGGACCGATCCCCTCGCTGCCGCTGAACCTGACGCTGCTCAAGGGCGCCTCCATCGTCGGCGTGTTCTGGGGCGGCTTCGCCAAGAACGAGCCCAAGGCCAGCGCCGCCGCCATGGCTGAACTCGCCCAGTGGTATGCCCAGGGCAAGATCAAGCCGGTGATCGACCGCACCATGCCCATGGCCGAGCTCAAGGCCGCCTATGCCCACATGGGCTCGCGTGGCGTCAAGGGCAAGCTGGTGATGGTCAACTGAGTGCAGCCAGCCGGCGCCAGCGGCGGGTTGTTGCACCGCGATCACAGGGGAAACATCTGCTTACGACTAGGCCTTATGGGTATATATTGAAAGTTCCTATTAAAGGCGGCTCATGAACAAACCAACCATGCTGGTGGTGGAAGACAACCCTGACCACCTGGAATTGACGCTGACGACGCTGGAGGCCAACGGCGCGCCCCACCACATCGTGGTGGCCCGCGACGGCCAGCAGGCGCTGGACTACCTGTTCTGCGAGGGCCCGCACAGCGGCCGCCATCACGACGAGCAGCCCGAACTCGTGCTGCTGGACCTGAACATGCCGAAAATGAACGGGCTGCAGGTGCTGCAGCGCATGCGCAATGACCCGCGAACGTTTTTTGTGCCGGTGGTTTTGCTGACCTCGGCCAGCGAACAGTCCGACGCGGTGCGCGAACTCACGGGCGGGCTCAACAGCTACATCGGCAAGCCGCTGGACTACCGGGAGTTCGAAGCCCGGCTCGAGGAAGTCCGGGAGTACTGGCGCACCTCCAACTTCGCTCCCCTGATGTCCTGAAAAAGCGGCGGCAAGCGCCCACAAAAAAGCCCCTGTGAAGGGGCTTTTTGAATACTGGGGTGGCTGATGGGGCTCGAACCCACGACAACAGGAATCACAATCCTGGACTCTACCAACTGAGCTACAGCCACCGGAGCCTCGAATTATAGCGGGTCCCGCGCGACTGTTCGCGCGGCACCCGGCTTTATGCGCCGGTTTTCTGCTCGGGACGGCTCACCTTGATGTCGGCCTTGAAGCGTTCTTTCAGGATGTTGTAGTAGGCCAGGCTCTCGGCCGAGGTCCACCACTGCGTGTACTGGGTCTGCTCCTGCTGAGCCTGGGCCGGCGCAGGCGCCTGGCGCGGCAGAACCTTGAGCACCTTGACCACGGCGTAGCCCTGGGCGCCCAGGTCCACACCCACCAGGGCAGGCAAGCTGGCCGTATCGGCGCTCAGGGCCGCCTTCAGGGCGTCGATCGGCAACTGCTGCGCCTGTTCGCGCGACACCACCACCGCCGGCGGCATGGCGGCTGTCGCCGGGCTGGCTTTCCAGGCGGAGAGTTTCTCTGCGCCGTCCTTGCGCGCCATTTCGGCACCGCGCTGCTGCTGCAGGCGCTGGCGCACCTGGTCCCTGACTTCAGCCAGCGGCAAGGCCCGTGCGGGCGTGTGCTGCGTGATGCGGCCCGACACGAGCTGATTGCCGCCCAGGTCGACGGCTTCGGTGTTGCGCTTTCTCTCGATGGCATCCGGCGAAAACAGGGCTTCAAGGAATTTGGGATTGGCCAGGGCGCCGGTGGCGCCGGAGGCCGGCGCACGGGTCAGCTTGCTGGCGGTCCGGACTTCCAGCTTCAGGCGTTCGGCAATCGGGCGCAGGCTCTCGGACTGCTCGTACACCGCGTTGCTGAAGGCCTCGGCCGTCTCCGCGAATTTCTTGAGGGCCTGCTGCTGGCGCAGGTCGGCTTCGAGCTCTGGCTTCATCTCCTCAAACGTTTTCTGCTTGGGCGCCCGGATGTCGGTCAGCCGGATGATGTGGTAACCAAACTCGGTCTCGACCACATCGCTGATGTCGCCCTTCTTCATCGCGAAGGCGGCGTCGGCAAAAGGCTTGACCATGGACTTGCGGGAAAAGAAATCGAGATCGCCGCCGTTGGCCGCCGAGCCCGTGTCGCTGGAGTTCTTGCGGGCCAGATCGGCAAACGAGTCCGGCGCCTTCTTCACCGCGGCGAGCAGCTGCTCGGCTTTTTCCTTTGCTTTCTGCCGGTCTGCGGCGGGGGCGGACGCGGGTGCTTCGATCAGGATGTGGCTGGCGCGGCGCTCTTCATTGCCGGCGAGCTGGGCCGCGTTCTGCTCGTAATAAGTCTTCAGATCCTGCTCATTGAGCGTGATGCCTTTTGTCACCGCATCCTGGTTGAGCACCACGTACTCGATGTCCACCTGCTCCGGCGCCTGGAACAGAGCCTGGTTGTCCTTGTAGAACTGTTCGAGCTCGGCATCGCTGGGATTGACACGCGCGGCGTAGTCCGCCGTGTTGAAGCGGGCGAACTGGACTTCGCGCTTTTCAAAAAAAGCATTGAGCGACACATCCGCCGCCCCCTTGGCCGCAAAACCACTGCCGGCCACACCCAGCATCACCTGGCGCGTCGCAAGCTCCGCTCGCAGGCTGGCCTCATAGGCTTCCGGCGTCATCCCGGCCTGCGCAATAAAGCCGGCGCGGTCGAATTTGCCGTCGGGCAAGCGGAATGATGCAATGGCCTTGTCTTCGGCATACAGCCGCTGCAGCTTCTGGTCGGGAACCACCAGGCCGCTCTTGAAGGCCGCGACAGCGAACACACGGTCGCGCACCAGGCGTTCCAGCGTCGCGTATTTGGCTTCGGGCGAATCCAGCAACTTGGCGTCGATGGTCGGCATGGAGGCGCGCAGCCGGTTCACTTCATTCTGGTGGGCCATGTCCCATTCGGCCTGCGAGATGTCCTGGCCATCGACCCGGGCGACCACAGCGGTGTTCTGGTCCGAACGGTTGTAGCCGTCCAGGCCGAACAGCACGAAGGACGGAACAATGAGCAGGAACAGCAAGCCCATGGTGACCTTGGTGTGCTTGCGAATGAATTCAAACATCTCGAATTTCCTGTGCTGCCGTAAACCGGCATTGATACAAATTTTCCGCCAGCCATCAATAAAAAAGGCGAACCCTCAGTTCGCCTTTGTCCAGTTTCTGGTGGGTGCTGACGGGCTCGAACCGCCGACCTACGCCGTGTAAGGGCGCTGCTCTACCAACTGAGCTAAGCACCCCACCTCAACTTTTACTTCATCGGTTTCAGTTCAGGGCGTCCTTGAGCGCTTTGCCTGGACGGAACTTGGGCACCTTGGCTGCCTTGATTTTAATCGCATCGCCGGTACGCGGGTTGCGGCCGGTGCGGGCAGCGCGTTTGCCGACGGCAAACGTGCCAAAACCCACCAGAGACACGGAGCCTCCTTTTTTCAGGGTTGATTTGACAGCGCCAATGGTCGACTCCAGCGCGCGCGTCGCGGCAGCTTTGGAAATGTCAGCGTTCTTGGCAATGTGCTCGATCAGTTCAGTCTTGTTCACAAGGAGCCCCTCGTTGATAAAGTTAATCTGGTTGTCTCTGGAAATATCTCCCCTGGACACCTGCAAAAAGATGGCAGCGGGAGGCGGCGTGTGCAGATCGTCTGCTGCGTCCAATTAGAGCCATGGACTCCAACCGTGTCAAGACAACATCAGATTTTTACAACGTGCGGTGGCGGATTCTAGTCTTTTTTTTCACGCTTTCCGCGACTGTTCATGGGCACACCCAGTATTTCAGCGACCCCGCCAGACGGGCCCGTTTGCCTCAGCCCAGCGCCTGTGCGATGGCCTTGCCCAGGTCGGTACCGCTCGCGGTGCCGCCGAGGTCGGGCGTGCGCGGCGCGCCGCTCTGGGGACTGAGGACTTTTTCAATCGCGGCCAGTACGGCGTCGTGCGCGTCCTTGTGGCCGAGGAACTCCAGCATCATGGCGCCGCACCAGATCTGCCCGATCGGGTTGGCGATGTTGCGTCCGGCAATGTCGGGAGCCGAACCGTGCACGGGTTCGAACAACGAAGGGAAGTTGCGTTCGGGATTGAGGTTGGCGCTGGGCGCGATGCCGATGGTGCCGGTACATGCCGGGCCCAGGTCACTGAGGATGTCGCCAAACAGGTTGCTGGCCACCACCACGTCGAAGAAGTCCGGGCGTTGCACAAAGTGGGCAGTCAGGATGTCGATGTGAAACTTGTCGAGCCTGAGATCGGGATAGTTTCTGGCCATCTCGGTCACGCGTTCATCCCAGTAGGGCATGGTGATCGCAATGCCATTGGACTTGGTGGCACTGGTCAGGTGCTTTTTCGGCCGTGACTGGGCCAGCTCGAAGGCGAACTTCAGCACCCGGTCCACGCCGATGCGCGAAAAGACACTTTCCTGCATCACGATCTCGCGCTCGGTGCCGGCATACATGCGTCCACCGATGCTGGAGTATTCGCCTTCGGTGTTTTCGCGCACGATATACATGTCGATCTCGCCAGGCAGGCGCGCGCTGCCATCGCGGCGCACCACCGGCGCAATGATGCCGGGCATCAGGCGCGCGGGTCGCAGGTTGATGTACTGGTCGAATTCGCGGCGGAACAGCAACAGCGAACCCCACAGCGACACATGGTCGGCGATTTTTTCCGGCCAGCCCACTGCACCGAAATAGATCGCGTCATGCCCGCCGATCTGGTCCTTCCAGTTGTCCGGCATCATCTGGCCGTGTTTCTCGTAGTAGTCCCAGCTTGAAAAATCGAAGTGGTCGAACTGCAGGTCGATGTTGAATTTCGAGGCCGCCGCCTCCATCACACGAATGCCCTCGGGCATGGTCTCCTTGCCGATGCCGTCGCCGGCGATGACTGCTATTCTTTTCCTGCCGCTGCTCTTGTTCATGGTGTTTCCTGTTTCAGTGGGTAAAAAAATCCAGCGCTTCGTCCAGCAGCGCGGCTGGCGCTTCTTCCGCAATATAGTGTCCGCAAGGCAGTGCCCGTCCCGAGACCGCGAGGGCGCACTCGTGCCACAAGGCCAGCACATCGAAACACTGGCCCACCGCGCCGTGTTCGCCCCAGAGAACACGCAGCGGCTGGGCCAGCTTGCGGCCGGCGGCCATGTCGGCCCGGTCGTGGTCCAGGTCGATGCCGGCGGACGCGCGGTAGTCCGCGCAGATGCTTTCTGCCGTTCCGGGAATTTGCGCGCAACGTTCGTATTCCGCCATCGCCTCGGGGGTGAACGCCGCCAGGCCGGCATGGCGCTTGCCCATCACGCTGCGGATGTAGCGCACCGGGTCGCTGCTGATCAGCGCCTCCGGCAAGGGCGGCGGCTGGATCAGGAAAAACCAGTGCCAGTAGGCGCGCGCAAAAGCTTCGGTGGTGTTCTGGTACATGGCCAGCGTGGGCGCAATGTCCAGCAACAGCAGGCGCTGGACGGCTTCGGGATGATCGGCTGCGAGGCGATGCGCGACACGTGCGCCACGGTCATGCGCCAGCACCTGGAAACGTTCGAAACCATGGTGGCGCATCACCACCATCGCATCCCCTGCCATGGCGCGCTTCGAATAAGCGATGTGCGCGGGGTCCGTTCCCGGCCGCGCCGAGTCGCCATAACCGCGCAGGTCCATCAGGATGACGGTGAAGTGCCGCGCCAGGTCATTCGCCACCCGATGCCACATCACATGGGTCTGTGGGTGGCCGTGGATCAGCAGCAGCGGCGCCCCCTGCCCGCCCCGCAGTGTGCGCAGCGTGCCGGCCGGCCCGCGGACATCCGACGGCGTAAAACCCGCGAACATCAGGCGGCCCCTCCGGTGTTTTTTCGAATCGTCATGGCTTTCATGGATGGATCGATTCTGCGCAATCGGCATCGGTGATTCAAGCAATAATCAGGCAATTGATTATTTCCCTGGAAGCATGAATGGAACGCAGTGACCTGGAACTCGTGCTGGCGGTGCGTGACCACGGCAGCCTCAGTTCGGCCGCCCTGAGCCTCGATGTCGCGCCGCCGGTGGTCACCAAACGCCTGGCTGCGCTGGAGGCGCGCCTGGGCCAGCGCCTGTTCCAGCGCACCACCCGGCGTGTCAGCCCGACGGCCGAAGGCGAGACTGTCTGTGAGCGCGCGCAGGTGCTGCTGCGCGGCTTCAACGAACTCGAGGCCGAACTGCAGGAGCGCAAGTCCGAGCCCACCGGCCTGATCCGGCTGGCGGCCACGCTGGGCTTTGGCCGGCTCTGGCTGGGGCCGGCGCTGGCCAGCTTCCAGGAGCGTTACCCGCGCATCGAGATCCAGTTGCAGCTGAGCGAACAGTTGCCGGACCTGGCCGCCGAGGGTTATGACGGCGCCATCTGGCTGTGGCAGGTCGAGGGGCGGCAGGCAGCGCAGTGGGTGTCACGCCGGCTGGCGCGCAACCAGCGTGTGCTGGTGGCCGCGCCGCGCTACCTCCGCCAGCACGGCATGCCCGCCAGCCTGGACGAACTGCAGCAACACGCCTGCCTGATCGTGCGCGAAAACCGCAGCGCCAGCGGCCAGCGCTTCGATGTCTGGCCACTGCAGAAAGAGCGCGACAAAACCCCGGCGCGGGTCCGCGTGCAGGGGCCGCTGTCCAGCAATTCCGGCGAGCTGGTGCGCGACTGGTGTATCGCCGGCCGCGGCATCATGCTGCGCAGCCTCTGGGACATCGCGCCGCAACTGGCCAGCGGCGAGCTGGTGCGTGTGCTGCCGGCCTATGCCATGCCGGATGCCGACATCCACTGGCTGGCGCCATATCGCGCAGATTCGCCGCGGCGTATCCGCCTGCTGATCGACCATTTGCTCGCGCAGTTCCAGGGCGCGCCCTGGAAAACTAAACCGCAGCCTTTGCGGGCCGCACCACGAGACTGACACCCAGCGCCGTGAGCGCCGTGCCGGCCACCGTCACCACCGTGATGGTTTCGCCAAACAGCAGCCAGGCCATCAGGGCCGTGGTCGGTGGCACCAGGTACAGCAGGCTGGTCACGGCGGTGGCGGCGCCGCGCTGGATCAGCATGTAAAGCAGCGAACTGCCGCCCAGGGTCAGGCCCAGCACCGACCACGCCAGTGCACCGACAAAACCGCCGGTCCACTGCACTGCTTCGGTTTCGAGAAAGGCAAACGGCAGCGTCACCAGCAAGGCGGCGCCGAGCTGGATGGCATTGGCGCTGCGCACATCGGCGGGCTGGACAAACCGTTTCTGGTACAGCGTGCCGGCGGTGATGCTGAGCAGCGCAAACACCGCCCAGGCGAGCGTGTAGGCCGTGGCTTCATTGCCCGCGCCGAACTTGCGCGAGACCACCAGCAGCAGCCCGGCCAGGCCCAGCACCAGGCCCAGCCACTGGCGCGCACTGACGCGTCCCTTGCCCGCACCCGACTCGCCCATCTGCGACACCCAGACCGCCGTCAGCACCGGCTGCAGGCCGACCACCAGCGCCGACAGGCCAGAGCCCATACCGCCCTTGATGGCGGACCAGACTCCGCTCAGGTAACCCGCATGGATCAGGATGCCGGTGACAGCCAGGTGCAGCCACTGGATGCGGCTGTTGGGCCAGGCCACCCGCGCGATGCTGATCCAGGCGATAAAACACAGCAGGGACAGGGCGTAACGGATCGCCAGAAAGCTCAGCGGCGGCGCGTAAGGCAGGCCGTACTTGGCGACGATGAAGCCGGTGCTCCAGATCAGGACAAAGACGGCGGGCATCGCCCGGATCAGGGCGTCATTCGATGCGGGCCGGCTCATTTGGCGCGGGCGCGGATTTCGGGGATGGCTTTTTTCAGGTAATAAACCATGGACCACACCGTCAGGATGGCCGACAACCAGATCAGCCAGGTGCCCCAGACATTGGTGTTGATGATGCCGAAAAGAATGCCGTCAAACAGCAGGAAAGGGATGGCCACCATCTGCACCGTGGTCTTGACCTTGCCCAGCATGTGCACGGCCACGCTTTTGGTCGCGCCAATCAGCGCCATCCATTCACGCAAGGCCGAAATCGCGATTTCGCGGCCGATGATGATGAGGGCCACAAAAACATCGGCACGCTGCAAGTGCACCAGCACCAGCAAGGAGGCGCAGACGAGAAACTTGTCCGCCACCGGATCGAGGAAGGCGCCGAAGGACGAGGTCTGGTTCAGCTTGCGTGCCAGGAATCCGTCCAGCCAGTCGGTGGCCGCAAACACCACGAACATGACTGTCGCGATCAGGTTGCGGCTGGCCGGGGTCATGTCGAGGTAGAAAATCCCCACGATCAGCGGAATCGCAACAATGCGCGTCCAGGTCATCACGGTGGGTATGGTCAGAAACATGGCCTGATTTTGGCATGAGCCGGTGCCGGCGGGCCGGCTGCGGCCGCAGGGCCCCGGAAATTCACCCGCTTTCGTCCCGCTTCGTGGTGCAAACCCCGACAGCGGACCAGGGTCTGGTCACAGGCCCCTAGTGCAAGGCGCGGTAGATTTCATCGGCCAGCTCGCGCGAGATACCCTCGACGGTGGCGATGTCTTCGGCACTCGCCGACGTCACCCCGCGGATCCCGCCGAAACGCTGCAGCAGGCTGGCGCGTTTTTTCGGGCCTATGCCGGCGATGTCCTCGAGACGGCTGGCGCCGACCCGCACCTTGGCGCGTTTGGCGCGCATGCCGGTGATGGCGAAACGGTGCGCCTCGTCGCGGATCTGGGCAATCAGCATCAGCGCGGCCGAATCCCGGCCGAGATACACCTTGTCACGGCCGTCGGCAAACACCAGTTCCTCGAGGCCAACCTTGCGGCCCTCGCCTTTTTCGACGCCGGCGATCAGTCCCAGGTCCAGGCCGAGTTCCTCGAACACTTCGCGCGCCATGGACACCTGGCCCTTGCCGCCATCCACCAGCACCAGGTCAGGCAAGCGGGCCGTGTTGTTGCGCGCGGCTTCGGCGAGTTTGCTGTAGCGGCGCATCAGCACCTGCCGCATCGCGGCATAGTCATCGCCCGGCGTGATGCCGTCGATGTTGTAGCGCCGGTATTCGGCGCTCTGCATCTTGTGGCCATGGAACACCACACATGAAGCCTGGGTCGATTCGCCGGCCGTGTGCGAGATATCGAAACACTCGATGCGCAGTGCATCCAGGTTGTCGAGCGAGAGCTCCAGCGCCTCGGCCAGCGCCCGCGTGCGCGCCTGCTGGGAGCCCTGCTCTGCCAGCAGCCGGGCCAGCTGCAGATCGGCGTTTTTCTGCGCCATCTCCAGCCAGATGCGGCGCTGCTCGCGCGGCTGATGGATGGCCGTGACCTTGTTGCCGGTCTGCATGATCAGCGCGGCGATCAGTGCCTTGTCCACCGGCTCGCTGCACACCAGCACCGGGGGCACCGGCACACCGACGTAGTGCTGGGCAATAAAAGCCTCGAGCACCAGCGCTTCCAGGCTTTTGGGCCGGCCCGCTGCCACGGCGGCACCGGTCTCCATGCTGTCCTCGTCGAGCCCGGCCAGGTCGGCCGCATGCTCCACATGGGTCGGGAAGTAGGGCCGGTCGCCCAGGTGCCGGCCACCGCGCACCATGGCCAGGTTCACGCAGGCCTTGCCACCGTGCACCTTGACCGCAAGGATGTCCACATCCTTGTCGCCGCCGGTTTCCATGGACTGCTGGTGCAGCACCTTGGACAGCGCCGACATCTGGTTGCGCAGTTCCGCCGCCTGTTCGAATTCGAGCCTTTCCGCATGGCCGCGCATCTGCTGTTCGAGCTCGGTCAGGATTTCTTCGGCCTGCCCTTGCAAAAAACGCTCGGCATTGGCGACATCCAGCGCGTACTGCTCCGGCGTCACATGGCCCACACAGGGCGCGGAGCAGCGCTTGATCTGGTACAGCAGGCAGGGCCGGGTGCGGTTGTTGAACACCGTGTCCTCGCAGGTGCGCAGCTTGAACACCTTTTGCAGCAGCAAGATCGTTTCCTTGACCGCCCAGGCGCTGGGATAAGGTCCGAAATAGCGGTGTTTTTTCTCCACCGCGCCGCGGTAATAGGCCACGCGCGGAAAGTCGTGCGACGCCAGCTTCAGGTAGGGGTAGCTCTTGTCGTCGCGGAACAGGATGTTGAACCGCGGGTTCAGCGTCTTGATCAGGTTGTTTTCCAGCAGCAGCGCTTCGGCCTCGGAGCGCACCACCGTGGTCTCCATGCGGACGATCTTCGTGACCATGTGGCCGATGCGCGTGCCACCGTGGTTTTTCTGGAAGTAGCTGGAGACGCGTTTTTTCAGGTCGCGCGCCTTGCCGACGTAAAGCACGCCGCCTTCGGCATCGAAATAGCGATAGACGCCCGGCATGGCCGGCAGGGCCGCGACTTCGCTGAGCAACTGGGGATCGAATTCGTGGGGAGCGGTCATGGTGATGCGGAAAGTACCCGTATTGTGGACAATCCGGAAATGAATCGCAGCCGGCAGTGGGACATATTTTGCAAAGTCATCGACAACCATGGCGACATCGGTGTCTGCTGGCGGCTCAGCACCGACCTGGCCGCGCGTGGACATCAGGTGCGGCTGTGGGTCGATGATGCCTCGGCGCTGGCCTGGATGGCGCCGCCAGGGCATGCAGGCGTCACCGTGCTGCCCTGGCTGGAGCCACTGGGCCTGAACCTGCTGCGCCTGGACAGCGCGCCCTGCGAGGTGCTGGTGGAAGCCTTCGGCTGCGAGATTGCTCCTGAATTCATAGCTGCCTGTGCAGACCAGCACAGGGCTGGAGCCCCAAATCCCGTATGGATCAACCTCGAATACCTGTCGGCCGAGCCTTATGTGGAGCGTAACCACGCCCTGCCCTCGCTGGTACAGCACGGCCCCGCTGCCGGCTGGACCAAATGGTTTTTCTACCCTGGCTTCACGCCGGCCACCGGCGGCCTGCTGCGCGAGCCCGGCCTGCTGCAGCGGCAGGCGGATTTCGACCGGTCGGCCTGGCTGGACGCTCAGCACATCGCCTGGGCTGGCGAAAAGCTGGTGGGACTGTTCTGTTATGAGCCCCCCGCCCTGCCCGCCCTGCTGGAACAATTCGCGCGCGCGGGACTCCACGGCGAGCCCGTGCGGCTGCTGGTCGCCGCCGGCCGCGCCGCCGCCGCGGTACGCGCCGCCCTCGTGAATGAAAAAGGGCTGCAGCCGATACTGGACAAACACCAGTTGCTGTCCATAACCTACCTGCCGCTGTTGCCCCAAACCGATTTTGACCACCTGCTGTGGGCCTGCGACCTCAATTTCGTGCGCGGTGAAGACTCGGTGGTGCGGGCTCTTTGGGCCGGCAAACCGCTGGTCTGGCAAATTTATCCGCAGGACGACCAGGCGCACCAGGCCAAGTTGCAGGCCTTCCTGGACCGGCTGGACGCGCCGGCCTCGCTGCGCGCCTTTCACCAGGCCTGGAACGGCCAGCACCCGCATCTGCCGGCCATGGACACGCAGGGATGGTCTGATGGCCTGCGTGCAGCCAGGCAGGCGCTGCTGGGCCAGCCGGACCTGTGCAGCCAGTTGCTCGGGTTTGTGGCAAAAAAAAGCTAAAATCAGGGGCTTTGCGGAGAGTCCCGACCGGGCCGGCCGCACAACCCGCTGCAGAACCAGCCGTCCAGGCCGGCGTTTCGCGGCCCAGACTCAAGTAGAACTGTTATGAAAATCGCTCAAGAAATACGCGCCGGCAACGTCATCATGCACGGCAAGGACCCGATGGTCGTGCTCAAGACGGAATACAGCCGCGGCGGACGCAATTCCGCCACCGTGCGCATGAAACTCAAAAGCCTGATCGCCAACTTCAACACCGAGCAGGTGTTCAAGGCCGACGACAAGGTGGACCAGGTCATCCTCGACAAGAAGGACTGCACCTACTCCTACTTCGCCGACCCGATGTACATCTGCATGGACGCCGACTACAACCAGTACGAGGTCGAGGCCGAAAACATGGGCGACTCGCTGAACTACCTGCAGGACGGCATGGAGCTCGAAGTCGTTTTTTATGACGGCAAGGCGATCTCGGTCGAGCTGCCCACCAGCGTGCAGCGCGAAATCACCTGGACCGAACCTGCCGTCAAGGGCGATACCTCCGGCAAGGTGCTCAAGCCCGCCAAACTGGCCACCGGCTTTGAAATCGGTGTGCCGATTTTTGTGGCCCAGGGCGATCTGGTCGAGATCGACACGCGCACCGGCGAATACCGCAAGCGCGTCTGAGCCTGTCCGCTCCCCGCAAAAAGGCTCCCCCGTGGAGCCTTTTTGCTGGGCGGCCTCAGGCAACCTCCCCTTCATGGACAATGCAGTCATGGAATCCACACAAGACCTGAACGAGAACCGGCTCGCCGATGCCTGGGCCGAATTGCAGACACATGCCGACCAGGGCAACCCGCTGCAGGCCGATGCCTACCGGCTGGCTTTTGCCGACCCGGAGTTTTTGCTGCGCCGCGAGACGCGCGGCATCCGCTTCCAGCTCGAGATGCTCAAGCCCGACATGGAGCAGCACGCCCAGGGCATTGAAAACACCATCGTGGTTTTCGGCAGTGCGCGCTTTCCGGCGCCCGAGCAGGCCCAGGAAGCGCTGAAGCTGGCCCGCGAAAGCGGCGATGCGCAGGCCATGGCGCTGGCCGAGCGGCATGTGCGCAACGCGCACTACTACGAGCAGGCGCGGCTTTTTGGCCGCCTGGTGGCCACGCACAGCAAGCGGCACCCGCCAGCCGAGCAGCTTTTTATTTGCACCGGCGGTGGCCCCGGCATCATGGAAGCGGCCAACCGCGGCGCCCACGAAATGGGTGTGCCTACCGTGGGCCTGAACATTGCGCTGCCGCACGAGCAAAGCTCCAACCCCTATGTCACGCCCTCGCTGAGCTTCAAGTTCCACTACTTCGCGCTGCGCAAGATGCATTTCATGATGCGGGCCAAGGCGCTGGTGGCGTTTCCCGGAGGCTTCGGCACGCTGGACGAGCTGTTCGAGGTCATCACCCTGGTGCAGACCCGCAAGGCCAAGCCGGTGCCCATCATCCTGTTCGGCTCCGACTACTGGAAACGCCTGCTCAACTTCGACGTGCTGATCGAGGAAGGCGCGATCTCGCCGGAAGACCTCAAGCTCTTCGAATATGTCGACGACCCGCAGGTGGCCTGGGACGCGATCAAGACTTTTTACCAGTTGTAGAGCCACCACGCTCGCGCACTGGCCTCCCGTTTGTCAGTGAGGCAGTTCGGCCCGGTCTTTGAGCCCCCACGCGGCGCGGGCGCCGGCGCCGACCACGGCGCCGGTGGCCCAGAACACGCCGGCGATGCCGATCACGGCACCCAGGGTGCCGAACAGCATGGGCATCACCACGCTGGACGCGTTGATCGCCATCAGGCGCAGGCCCAGTGCCTCGCCGTGGCGTGCCTCGGGCGTGATCTGGTGCAGCATGCTCATGATCATGGGCTGGACCGTGCCCAGCGCGAAGCCCAGCAGCACCGAACACACGCCCATGCCCAGCGCCGTGCCCATCAAGGGGTAAACGCCGAACAACACGGCCGTCATGAGCATCGCGCCCACCAGCACGAGCCACTCGCGCAGGTGCGCGGCCAGCAGCGGCATGAGCATGCGGATGGCAGCGGCCGCCACGGCAAAAGCCCCGAGGATGGAACCGATGACCGAGGCGCTGATGCCTTTTTCAAAACCCAGCACCGGCACGACAAAAGTGTGTACGTCCCAGCAGGACGACAAAAACCAGTTCACCAGCATCAGGCGGCGAAAGGCCGGGTCGCGCAGCAGGTCCCAGGCACTGGCCGGGGCGCTGCCCGGCGCGACCACCACCGGCGGAAGCTCGCGTGTGGGCCGCACCAGCAGCCAGCACGCCAGTGGCAACACCGCCATGAGAAAAAAAGCGGCGCGATAACCGGTGGTGCTGTTCGGCGCGGCGCCCGCATGGTCGATCAGCAAGCCGGCGGCGAAAGGACCGATGAAGTTGGACACCGCCGGGCCTATGGACAGCCAGCTGAACACGCGCCGCAGTTGCAGCGCCCCCACCGCGGCGCGCCCGACATGGCGCTGCAGCGAAATCACCGCCACACCGGTGGCGCCGCCGGTCAGCAGCGCAGCCAGGCACAAGACCGGGAACACCGGGAAAGCCACGGCCAGGCCGGCGCCCAGCATGGCCGCCACCACGCTGTAGCCGATGGGGCGCTTGAGGCCGTGGCGGTCGGCAAACCGGCCCGCCGGCAGCGCCAGGAACACCTGGGTCAGCGCAAACAGCGCCAGCAGCACGCCCACCGCCGCGGGACTGTAACCCTCGCGCAGCGCCAGCAGCGGTGCGGCCATGCGGGTGCCGGCCATGCAGGCGTGCAGGCACACCTGCGCAAGGATGAGGCGGGCCAGTTCAGGCGTCATGGTTGATAGTCAAATCCGGCTCCAGCCCTTACGCGACAAGCGTAAGCAGCTATCAAATCAATAGCATCCAAAACCGTGAACGACTCAGTCGTCCAGCACATCCGGATCCAGCACCGGCGGAAGCAGCACCTGGGACTCGGCGTCGGGCAGGGCCTCGACCTTGCGCAAGGCCAACCGCATCTGTTTGGCGCGGGTGTCGGCCTTGTCCAGCGTGTCGGAGGCCTTGGCCACCTGCTCCTTGATACGCGCCACCCATTCGCCGTAACGTTCGAACTCGGTCTTGACAGCGCCCAGCACCTTCCACACTTCCGACGCCTGCTGCTCCAGCGCCAGCGTGCGAAAACCCATGTGCAGGCTGTTGAGCATGGCCAGCAAGGTGGTCGGACCGGCCAGCGTCACGCGGTGCTGGCGCTGGATCGCGTCCATCAGCCCGGGCCGGCGCAACACCTCGGCATACAGGCTTTCGACCGGCAGGAACAGGATGGCGAAATCGGTGGTGTGCGGCGCCGCCAGGTAATTCTCGGCAATCGACTTGGCTTCGGTGCGTATACGCGCCTCCAGCGCCTTGCCGGCCAGTTCCACCGCGGCCGGATCGACACGCTCATGTGCGTCGAGCAGGCGCTCGTAGTCGTCACGCGGAAATTTGGCGTCGATCGGCAGCCACACCGGCGCGCCCTCGTCGCCGCGTCCCGGGAAACGGATCGCAAAGTCGACGCGCTGGCCGCTGCGCGGTTTGGTCTCGACCTGCTTGGCGTACTGGTCGGTGGTCAGCACCTGCTCGAGCAGGGCTTCCAGCTGCACCTCGCCGAATACGCCGCGCGTCTTGACGTTGGTCAGCACGCGCTGCAGGTTGCCCACGCCGACCGCCAATGACTGCATCTCGCCCAGGCCCTTGTGCACCTGCTCGAGCCGGTCCGCCACCTGCTTGAAGCTTTCACCGAGCCGCGTTTCCAGCGTGGTCTGCAGCTTTTCGTCCACGGTCTTGCGCATCTCGTCGAGCTTGGCCGAATTGGTCTGCTGCAACTGGGCCAGTTGCTGCTCCAGCGTCTCGCGCACTTCGAGCATGCGCCTGGCGTTCGATTCGCTGACCGACTGCAACTGGGTGCTCAGGGTGTCGGACAGGTTTTTTTGCAACAGCGTCAGTTGCTGGGCAAAGGCGTCGATCTGCGTGTTCTGGGTCCGCGTCGCTTCCGCCGCCTGCTTGACCAGGGTCTCCTGGAAAGTTGCCAGGCTGTGTGTCATCTCCTGGCGCGCGCCGCGCGAGGATTCGCTGATCTCGCGCCGCAGCTCGCGCTCCAGCCGCTCGCTGGCGGCCAGCAGTTCGGCGCGGCCGCTGTCGGGCACCGCAGGCTTGCGCACCAGCAGCACGATGACGGCCACCAGGATGGCCAGCGCCAGGGCGATGAGGAACCACAGTTCGATCAAGACCGGTCCTTACGCCGCCAGCACCGAGGGATTCAGCGGGGTCACGGGCTTTTTGTCCTTGAAGAAACCGATCAGGTTGTCTGCCGCCAGGTTAGCCATGGCCAAGCGCGTCGGCACGGTGGCGCTCGCGATGTGCGGCGTCAGCACCACATTCGGCACCGTCAGCAGATCAGGATGCACCTTGGGTTCGCCTTCAAACACGTCCAGGCCGGCGGCGGAAATGGTTTTGTCACGCAGGGCTTTGGCCAGCGCCACATCATCCACGATGCCGCCGCGCGCAATGTTGACCAGCGTCGCGGTGGGTTTCATCATCGCCAGTTCTGCCGCGCCAATCGTGTGGTGCGAGGCCGGCGAATACGGCAACACCAGTACGACGTGATCAGCGGTCTTCAAGAGCTCTTCCTTGCTGACGTAGCTGGCCTTGCACTCGGCTTCCAGCGCCGCATCCAGTCGTGAACGGTTGTGGTAAATCACCTTCATGCCGAAGCCGTGCGCGCCGCGCTTGGCGATGCCCTGGCCGATGCGGCCCATGCCCAGCACACCCAGCGTGCTGCCGTGAATGTCGGAGCCGGCAAACATGTCAAAACTCCATTTTTCCCACTTGCCAGCGCGCAGGAAATGCTCGCTCTCGGTGACGCGGCGGGCGGTGGCCATCAGCAAGGCAAAGCCGAAATCGGCCGTGGTTTCGGTCAGCACGTCCGGCGCATTGGTGGCCAGCACGCCGGCCGCGGTCATGGCGTCGATGTCGAAATTGTTGTAGCCCACCGCCATGTTGGCGCAGATCTTCAGGCGCGGGCAGGCGGCCAGCACCTCGGCATCAATGCGGTCGCCGCCGGTGGTGAAAGCGCCGTCCTTGTCCTTGAGTTTTTCAGCCAGCTCGGCCTTGGACCAGACGGCGTCGGACTGGTTGGCCTCGACCTCGAAGTGTTGCTCCAGGCGGCTGATGACTTCGGGAAAAATCGACCGGGCAACAAGAATTTTGGGTTTGCTCATGTGAATGTCTCTTTAAATGACGGAGGTTGTCTATTTGAACCAGATGAAGGTCATGACGACAAACAGCGGGATCAGCACGGCGCCGGACCAGGCCATGTAGCCGAAGAAACTGGGCATCTTGACGCCGCGGTCCTCGGCAATCGCCTTGACCATCAGGTTGGGCGCGTTGCCGATATAGGTATTGGCGCCCATGAACACCGCGCCGGCCGAAATCGCCGCCAGCGTCGGCGCCAGCGTACTCATCAGCACCTGTGGGTCGCCGCCGGCGGTATTGAAAAACACCAGGTAGGTCGGCGCATTGTCGAGAAAGGAACTCAAGGCGCCCGTGGCCCAGAAGTACATCGCCGGGTCGGGCTGGCCGTCCGGCCGTGTGACCATGGACACCACGGCGCCGAAGGGGCCGCTGGTGCCGGCCTTGAGCATGGCAATCACCGGAATGATGGTCAGGAAAATGCCGGCGAACAGCTTGGCGACCTCGGCCATCGGGCCCCAGGAAAACTGGTTGTCCTCGTGCACCTTGTCGGCGGTGAGCTTGAGCGACAGCAGCGTGATCGCAATCAACCCGGCATCGCGCACCAGACCGGGCAGTCCGACCTCGGTGCCATAGATGTCGAACACCACCGGAGATTTCCAGAAGCCGCTGAGCAGCACCAGCCCGGCAATGCCCGCCAGCAGCCCAAAGTTGAAAGCGCCGTCGAAGCCCAGCCGCTGGGTGTCCGGCGTCGGGTCCACCGGCATCACGCCCTCGCGGCGGTAATACCAGCTGTCCAGCAGGTAAAAAATCACCAGCAGGCTGCCGATCAGGAACAGGGTTTCCGGGAAGATGTGCTTGAGCGTCCAGAAAAAATCAACGCCTTTGAGGAATCCGAGGAACAGCGGCGGGTCCCCCAGCGGCGTCAACGAGCCGCCGGCGTTGGACACGATAAAAATGAAAAACACCACGATGTGGGCACTGTGCTTGCGGTTGTCATTGGCGCGGATCAGCGGCCGGATCATCAGCATGGAGGCGCCGGTGGTGCCCATGAAACTCGCCAGCACGGCACCTATCAGCAGCAGGCCCGCATTCAGCGCGGGACTGCCGTGCAGGTTGCCGCGGATGAAGATGCCGCCAGCCACGGTGAACAGCGCCGTCAGCAGGATGATGAAGGGAATGTATTCGGCCACCAGCGCATGAACCAGGCTGATTCCGGCCACCGAGGGCCCGAACATCACGGCAAAGGGAACAAAAAAGGCCAGCGTCCAGGCGGCCGCCACCTTGCCGAAATGGTGGTGCCAGAAGAAAGGCACCAGCAAGGGCATCAGCGCGATGCACAGCAGCAGGCCGGCAAACGGCACGCCCCACAGCGGCGAGAGCTGGCTGCCGTCGAAATCGACCGCAAACGCAAGCCCCGGCCAGATCCAGAACAAGGCCGCGACGGCGGCCCAGCGTGATATTTTCATGGTGTCTCCGTAGTTCCAGAAGCGGGGGCCACCCCCCGGCCGCCATTATCCCGGTGATGCGATGTCAAACACCTGACGGAGGTAGGCCAGGTATTTTTCGTCGTCACACATGTTTTTGGACGGCGTGTCCGACAACTTGGCCACAGGCTGGCCGTTGCAGCGCACCATCTTGATGACAATTTGCAGTGGTTCGTAACCCAGGTCGTTGGTCAGGTTGGTGCCTATGCCGAAAGCCAGCTGGCAGCGCCCCTTGAACTGGGAATACAGCTCGACGGTACGCGGCACGGTCAGGCCATCGCTGAAAATCAGGGTCTTGGTTCTGGGATCGACCCGGTTCTTGGCGTAGTGCGCCAGCATGCGTTCCCCCCATTGAAACGGGTCGCCACTGTCATGGCGCGCGCCGTCGAACAGCTTGCAGAAATACATGTCGAAGTCGCGCAGGAAGGCGCTCATGCCATACACATCGCTCAGCGCAATCCCGAGATCACCGCGGTATTCCTTGGCCCATGATTCGAAGGCAAACACCTGGCTGTCGCGCAGTCGCGGCCCCAGCGCCTGGCAGGCCTGCAGGTATTCATGCGCCATGGTGCCCAGCGGCGTCAGGCCGAGCTTCATCGCAAACAGCACGTTGCTGGTACCGGCAAACTGGCCGTTGGGGCCGGTGCCCAGTCTGGCGCTCAGGGTGCGCAGCACCTCTTCGTGCCAGGCCTTGCCGAAGCGGCGGCGCGTGCCGTAGTCGGCGATCTTCAGCTCGGCCAGCCCGTTGGCCTTGAGTTGCCCTATCTTGGTGTCCAGGCGCTTGCGCCCTTCCATCACGTCAGCGAGCTTTTGCGTGTTGCGGAAATAGACCTCGTTGATGATGGCCAGCACCGGAATTTCGAACAGGATGGTGTGCAGCCAGGGCCCTTCGATCACGACCTCGATCTCGCCGGACGGCAGCGCGGTGACGCTGACGTATTTTTCGTTGAGCCGGAACAGGCCGAGGAAATCGACAAAGTCGCTCTTGATGAAACGCATGGCCCGCAGGTAAGCCAGCTCGGCATCCTGGAACTGCAGGCTGCACAGCAGGCGTATCTCTTCGCGGATCTCGCGCACGTAAGGCGCCAGGTCACCAATGCCGGGCGCGCCGGCATTGCGGCATTTGAAGCGGTACTCGACCTGCGCCCCCGGAAACTGGTGCAGCACGACCTGCATCATCGTGAACTTGTAGAGGTCGGTATCCAGCAGGCTGGTAATAATCATCGGCACATCCCTAAATTCATTTTTCGGGCGAATTGCTGCACTGAGCAAAAGCGAACACCTGGCATTCGGCGGTGCTCGCAATCCTCACGTACCCCAAGTACGTTCCGGTTGCTGCGCTCCGGGCGCCTTGCACTTCATCCCGAAAATCTGAATTTCCGGATGTGCCGGCAAACGCAGCGCAGCCTCAACCCAGGAAATCAACCTCAAACAGCAGCGTGGCATTCGGCGGGATCACGCCGCCAGCGCCGCGCGCACCGTAGCCGAGTTCGGCCGGAATCACCAGACGGCGCGTGCCGCCCACCGACATGCCCTGCACACCTTCATCCCAGCCCTTGATGACCTGGCCGGCGCCCAGCGAGAACTGGAACGGGTCGCCGCGGTCCTTGCTCGAATCGAACTTGGCGCCCTGCACGCCATCGTTGTACAGCCAGCCGGTGTAGTGCACCCGGACATGCTGGCCGGCCTTGGCGATAGCGCCAGTGCCGAGCACGGTGTCTTCATACTGGAGGCCGGAGGGGGTGGTGGTCAATGCCATGATTTGTCCTTCAAAATAGGGGGAGGATGCGCTCGCGCGCCAACCCCTGACTTTACCCGCAAGTGGCGCAAGCACTGAGAAGCGCGGGTCCTTCCCGTTCCAGCCGGGGCCAGCGCCGCACACGCAGAGGCAAGTGTGGGGGCCTTAGTCGAGCCAGGTCGTGAATTCCCGCGGGCTGACGCGGGGCGTGCGGAAGGTGTTGACCAGGGCAGTGTCGTCGGCGTAACCGAGCGCCATGCCGCAGACCAGCATTTCATCGGCACCGGCGCCTACATGCGGCAGGATGATGCTGGAAAAGCCATTCCAGGCCGCCTGAGGGCAGGTGTGCAGGCCATGACCACGCGCAGCGACCATCAGGTTCTGCAAAAACATGCCGTAATCCACCAGGCTGCCGCGCCCCATGACCCGGTCCAGCGTGAACATCAGGCCGACCGGCGCGTCGAAAAACCTGAAGTTACGCTGATGCTGGGCATGCATCTTGTCCTTGTCGCCCTTGCCGATGCCGAGCAGTCCGTACAGCCCCCAACCGTTTTCGCGGCGCCGGTCGATGTAGGGCGACACCCATTTTTCCGGGTAGTAGGGATACTCCTCCTGGTACTGCGCTGCCAGTTCCGGGTTGGCACGGATCGCGTCGTGGGCACTGCAGACCTTGTCGACCAGCGTGTCGCGGCTGGCGCCCTGCAGCACATACACCTTCCACGGCTGGGTGTTGGTACCAGACGGTGCGCGGCTGGCAAGCGCCAGCAGATGCTCCAGCGTTTCGCGCGGCACAGGTGTCGGCAGAAAGGCCCGCGTTGACATGCGGCTGTCGATGGCGGCGTCCACGGCGTTGAGGGTTTCGGTCACTTGAGTTTTTCCAGTACGGTCAGAAGTTGGGGAGGCAAGGCGACGGGCCGGCGCGTCTGCTTGTCGACATACACATGAATGAAATGACCCCGGGCGGCCGTCAGTTCTGCGGACGGGTCGGCGGGATTTCCGGAGAACAGGCCGACCTCGTAACGCACGCTGGACGACCCGATCTGCGCCACGCGGATGCCGGCGAGCACCGGGTCGGGAAAGGCCAGCGGCGCAAAGTAGTTGCACTGGGTTTCGACCACCAGGCCGATCACCGCGCCCGCATGGATATCGATCGCGCCGGATTCGATCAGGTAGCCGTTGACGGCCGTGTCGAACCAGCTGTAATAAACGACGTTGTTGACGTGGCCATACACATCGTTGTCCATCCAGCGCGTGCCTATGGACCTGAAAACGGGATAGGCGCTACGCGCTTCGGGCCGGGGTCGGTGGTCGGGCTTCGGCTGGTCTGGCATGCCCCCGATTCTGCCAGCTCTCAGCAGCGGGCAATCACCGCCACGGGTCCGCCGCCGGGCGGCCCCTGGTGTTCGGCGCCGCCCGAGACATACACCATGCCGTGGCCGACCACCGAGGCAATCACGGCGCCGACGGCGGCACGGGCATGGCGGGTGGGATTGATGTCGGAGTCGCCCAGCATGGTGTGCCGCATGCCGCGCACCGTGCCGCCCGGGCTGGCTTCGGCCTTGGCAAACACATTGACGATCCTGCGCGCCGCGTCTGCATCAGGGATGTCCAGCGCCGCCAGGGCGCGCCGCAGCGCAGCAGCGTCGATGGCGTCGGTCATGACCTCATGGGCGATGACCAGGTCACTGCAAGCCTGCGTGCTCATGCCCATCACGATGACCACGTTGTGTTCGATCTCGATACCGGCCGAGGTCGATGCCACCGACGAGCACAAGGTCCAGTCATGCAGCACCGCGGCATCGTCGAGCGTCTGCTCGCCCGCCTCCCCCGTGGCCAGCGCCACGCCCAAGGCCGACGCTCCGCGGGAATATCCCATGGACTCGTAGGTGTCGGCCGTGACGGGCTCGCACCCACGCAAGCGGGCATCCGCGATCTTGGCCGCCGTCAGCAGCGGGCACTTGACCTGCACGAAGTGCACATCGTCCATGGAACCGATGCCGCCATCCTGCATGGCGCGCCGGACCGCGGCAGCGGTTTCCTCGACCTGCGCGCGCCGGCCCATTTCTTCCGGCAGAAAGTCGCGCGTGAAGGCGATGCCAATCGACAGGCGCTTCTGGCCGGCCGGCGCGCCCTGCCCCGCCGGCTGGCGCGCAAAAACGCTCAGGTGTGGCGACAACACGCCTTCGGTGCCGCCCGACATGACAAAAGCCACGCGCCGCCCGACGGCCTCCGGCGCCAGTCCCAGGTGGCGGCCCAGCAGGGCCTGCAGCATGGCGGTGGCGTATTCGCGGGTGTAGTCGTTGACGCAGCCGTTGCCTTCGGTTTTTCCCATGACAGCGACGATGTGGGCCGGATCGACCTCGCCGGAACTGATCAAACGCTCCAGCCCGGACGTGTCGCCCGGTCCGGCGCACGGAATTCTGAAAACATCAATCTTGTACATGGGGTCAGCTGGCCTTGTGCGGTGTGAAATGGCGGTTGATCTTCAGGCGCAGGTGCTCGCCGGAAGTGATCGGTGAATAAAGCGGCGCCTGACCGGATTCCCGGCAGGTCGGGATGCACTCGATGAGCGCATCGTCATTGGGCTGGTGGAAAAACACCAGGGCCACCCGGCGGCTCTGAGCGCCTGCGCCTTCGGGCGGAATGCCCACGCGGTGCAGGGTGGAAACCCAGCGGTCGTTGGTCCACTGGGCCATGAGGTCACCGATGTTGACGACAAACTGGCCTTCGGCCGGCGCCACGTCAATCCACTCGCCGCCCGGGGTGTGAACCTGCAGCCGGCCCGGCGCCGCGCTGGGCGCCACAATCGTCAGGGACCCATAGTCGGTGTGTTCACCAGCGCGCAATTGCCCCGGCTCAGGCGGCGCCTGCAGCGCCGGGTAGTGGTTCACGCACAGCGACGAAATGTGCCGGTCGATATGGCGGTCGAAATACGCCGGCGGCAGATCCAGCGCCAGCGCAAACAGGCGCATCAGGTCGTGGGCCAGGCCCTCCATCGCCCGGTAGTAAGCCTGCAGGGCCTCCCGGAATCCCGGCAACCCCTGCGGCCACACATTCGGCGCAAACCAGCCACCGGTACGCGAGCGGTGGTAGTCGTCCGCAGGCAGGTCGAACGGCCCCATGCGGAAACGCTCGAACAGGTCCGGCGGGGTTTCATTCTGCAGGCTGCGCGCCAGTTGCTGATGCCGCATGGGCGTGTAGCCGCGCACACGGCCATCGCCTGGCATGGCGCTGCGCCTGACGGCCTCGGGCGCGTCGAAGAAGCGGAAGGCCGCATCAAACGCGCCCTGCAGGACGGCGGGCGGCACCCGATGGCCCCTGACCACGATAAAACCGATATCGCGGCAGGACTGGTCCAGCAGCCGTGCCAGCTGGGCGCGGCGCGCCGCACCGCCGTAACCTTCCCCATGAAAGTCGCTCAGGTCGATGTCCGGAAGATGCTTGATCGGCAAGGTCATGCCCAGCCACACGCAAAGCGTGTGCCACCAGGCGCTTGCGTCTGCACCTCATTCAGTCACGCTGCGTTGCCGGTTCGGCATCACTCTTGCTTGGAGCCGGCATATGCAACACCTGAGATTTCTCGACTATGTCGATGCCGTTTCCCGCTGCGGCTCGATCCGCGCGGCCGCAGAACAACTGCATGTCGCGGCCTCCGCCGTCAACCGCCGCATCCAGGACCTGGAACGCGAACTCGGTACCCCCATCTTCGAGCGGCGGCCCCGCGGCGTGCGGCTGACGGCTGCCGGTGAACTCTTCGTCAGTTATGCGCGCCGGCGGGCCGCCGACTTGGCCCATGTGCGTTCCGAGATCGAGGCCTTGCGCGGCCTGCGGCGCGGTCACGTGGCCATGGCCGGCAGCCAGGCGCTGGCCTCGGCCTTTCTGCCGCAAGCCATCGTGGACTTCCAGAAGCAGCATCCCGGCGTCAGCTTCGATATCAAGATCCTGGACCGCGAAAAGGCGGTGCAGTCGGTGCTCGACTTCGAGGTGGACCTGGCGCTGGTGTTCAATCCGCCTACGGCCGGCGGCCTGCGCGTGCTGGCCCAGGTGCAGCAGCCCACCTGCGCGATCATGGCGCCCGACCACCCGCTGGCGGGCCGTGCCAGCGTGCGCCTGAAAGACTGCCTGAAATACCCGCACGCCTTGCCCGACCGCAGCCTGTCGGGACGCAGTGTGCTCGACGACATGCTGGACAAGTCATCGGTCAAACCCGACGCCATGGTGGTGTCCAACTCCTTCGAACTGATGCGCGGCTTCGCGCGTGAAGCCGGCGGCATCAGTTTCCAGATCGCCATTGGCGCCGATGCCGGCACAGTGGCCGTGCCGATCAACGAGCGCAACCTGCCTCCCGCACGCCTGGTCCTGATGGCCTTGCGCGGCCGGGTGTTGCCGGTCGCATCGGCGCTGTTCTCGGAATTCGTCGCGGAACGCCTGGTGGCACTGAACCAAAACAGGGAATGACACAGCCATTTCAGTGCGTGCGCCGCCGCTGGCGCACGCTTTTGGAGTGATGCCGAAACGGCACCGCTGTGCAGCAAAAAAGGGCGCGAACGGCTGCATGGCCGCGCTCCGCGCCGGATCGGGTGGCATGCAACTGCGACAGGCCGCGCCGGGGTTCGTTGTGGCCTGCTTCTTGCGAAAACGCAGACATCTTCACAAGGAGTCTTTCATGCGCACACTTCACCGCCCCTTCGCCTTCCCCCGACTGGCCGCCGCGCTCATGCTGGCGAGCGCCGGCCTGATGGCAGCCCCCACGGTACTGGCCCAGGGCAAGGTCGCCATGCTGCTGCCCGGCTCCATCAACGACCAGAGCTGGAACGCCAACGGCTTCGGCGCCATCACCAAGCTCAAGAGCAACGGCGCGGAAACCGCCTATTCCGAAAATGTCGCGCCGTCGGACCACATCGAAACCATGAAGGACTATGCGCGCCGCGGTTTCAACCCGGTGATCGGCCACTCGGGCCGTTTCCTGTCCGCGGCCCAGCGGGTCGGCCCGGAATTCGAGAAAACCAGCTTCATCGTCGGCTCCGGCGCCAGTGGCATGGGAAAAAACGTGACCTCGGTGGACTATGACAACGCGCAGGTCGGCTATGTGATGGGGGTGCTCGCAGCCCGCATGTCCAAGACCGGCAAGATCGGCTCGGTCAACGGCCTCGAAGGCCTGCCCAACGTGGTCCAGCAGGTCGGCGGTTTCCGCCAGGGCGTCAAGAGCGTCAAGCCCAACGCCGAGGTGCGGGTGATCTACATCAAGGACATGGAAGACGCGGCCATGGCCAAGGAAGCGGCGCTGGCGCTGATCGCCGGTGGCGCCGACTTTGTCTTCGGCAAGCTCAATGCCGGGCAGAACGGCATCGTGCAGGCGGCCAAGGAAAAAAACGTCTACACCAGCGGCCGCTCCTTCGGCCATGTGGAGGCCGCCCCGCAACAGGTGCTCGCCGCCATCATCGAAAAGTGGGATGACATGTACGTCGCCGCCGCCGCCGAAGCACGCGCCGGCACCCTGAAACCGGCCCTGCTCACCTATGGTTATGAAGCCAAGGCCGGCCCCGGTGCCGACCTGATGTATGCGCCCGGCAAGCCTTACGGTCCCGCCGTTCCGAAGGAAGTGGTGGCAGAGATCGAGGCGCTGAAAAAGAAATTCGCCAGCGGCCAGCTCACCCTCACCGTCGCCAAGGAAGACGCCCGCGGGGGTCTCTGAGATGCAGGCTTTGCTCGAGATGCGCGGCATCTCGAAGTCCTACGGCAGCGTGCGGGCCAACCGCGGCATCAACTTCACGGTCCAGCCCGGGCAGATCGTCGGCCTGCTCGGCGAAAACGGCTCGGGCAAAAGCACGCTGATGAAGGTGCTGTTCGGCATGGTGCGGGCTGACGAGGGCGCCATCGTTTACCGCGGCCGCGAGCTCGATGCGGGCAGCCCGAAAGCGGCGCTGCAGGCAGGCATCGCCATGATCCACCAGCATTTCACGCTGGTCGAAGCCATGACCGTGAGCGAGAACCTGATGCTCGGCTGGAGCGCCCGCGGCGGGCCCTGGCTGGACCATGCAGCCATGGCCGGCCAGGTGCGCGACGCAGCGCAGCGTTATGGCCTGGACATCGACCCGGCGGCCCGCGTTGAGCGGCTGGCGCTGGGCGAAAAGCAGCGCATTGAGATCCTCAAGGCCATTCTGCGCGGAGCCGGCCTGCTGATTCTCGACGAGCCCACCTCCATCCTGTCGCCGCCTGAAATCGCCCGCCTGCTGGAATTCCTCCAGCGTTTCCGCGCCGAAGGCCACTCGGTGGTTTTCATCACCCACAAGCTGGGCGAGGTGCTGGCGGTGGCCGACGAGATCGTGGTGCTGCGCGATGGCGAGGTGGTGGGCACCACACCGGCCGCCGGCGCAACGCGCGAGTCGCTGGCACGCATGATGGTCGGCCGTGAACTGGCTGCGCCGGCAGAGCGCCGCAGCGCCACACCCGGAGCGGTGCGCCTGAAGGTCGAGGCCCTCGCAGCCCGGGACAACAACGGCGCCGAACGCCTGAAAGACGCGAGTTTCGAACTGCGCGCCGGCGAAGTGCTGGCGCTGGCCGGCATCGACGGCAATGGCCAGGGCGAACTCGCCAACACCCTGGCAGGACTGGCTGCGCCGCTGCGCGGTCGCATCTTCCTTGACGGTGTGGACATCACCGCCGGGGGCGCTGCGGCCCGGCTCGAAGCCGGCATCGCCTACATCCCGGCTGACCGCTCCGGCACCAGCTTGGTCCAGGGCATGTCCATCGAGGACAACCTGATGCTGCGCGACATCAGCCGCCGGCCCTTCTCGGTCGCTGGCCGCATCGACCGCCAGGCCACCGGCCGGGCGGCGCGCGAGCGCATGCGTGACTTCGACGTGCGCGCCGCATCGCCCGCCGCAGCGGCCCGCACCCTGTCCGGCGGCAACCAGCAGAAGGTGGCACTGGCGCGCGAGCTGAGCCGCCAGCCGCAGGTGGTGATCGCCTTCCAGCCCACCTGGGGACTGGACCCCGGAGCCACACGCTTCGTGATGGAAAGCCTGCTGAAACTGCGCGACCAGGGCGCGGCCGTGCTCTACATCTCGTCGGAACTCGAGGAAGTGCTGGCGGTGGGCGACCGCGTGGGGGTGCTGTCCGACGGCCGCATCGTGCTGCTGGCGGACCGCAGCGAAGCCGACATTGAACGTATCGGGCTGGCCATGGCCGGCGCCTTCCAGGAAGCCGCATGACAACCCAAACGCAGGACCTGCCTGCCCTCGCCATTTCGTCGCGTTTATTGAACGCAGCCCACCGCGCCGGCCCCTTGTGGCGGGCCGCTGCCTCGATCGGCATGGCCTTCCTGATCACCGCGATGCTGATCCTGATTGCCGGCAAAAATCCACTGGTCGCCTACTACCACCTGGTCATGGGCGCCGTCGGTTCCTGGGACCGGGTGGTGGTGGGACTGAACCGGACCACCCCCTACCTGCTGTGCGCCGTCGGCATCGCCCTGTGTTTTCGCGGCAAGGTGCTCAACATCGGCGCCGAAGGCCAGCTGGCCATAGGCGGCGCTGCGGCATCGGCGGTTGCGCTGTTTGCCGGCGGCTGGCCGGCCTGGGCCCTGCTGCCGTTGGCGTTGGCCGCCGGCGCCGCGGGCGGGGCCGCCTGGGCCGGTGTCGCCGCCTCGATCCGGGTGTTTCGCGGTGTGCACGAGGTGCTGGTGACCCTGCTGTTGAACTTTGTCGCGTTGCTGCTGGTGGCCGAACTGCTGCACGGGCGCATGGGCGAAGAAGGCGCGGGTTTCCCGCAATCACCGCTGTTCGAGTCGGCGGCCTGGCTGCCCAAACTCGTGCCCGGCACCGACCTGCACATCGGCATCGTGTTTGCGGTGCTGGCGACCCTTGGCGCGAACTTCGTGCTCTGGCGCACCACCCTGGGTTTTCGGTGGCGCGTGGTCGGCGCCAGTGCGTCGGCGGCACGTTATGCCGGCATGTCGCCGGGCCGCGCGATTTTCGGCCTGATGTGTTCGGCTGGCGCGCTGGCCGGCCTGGCTGGCGCCATCGAGTGCCTGGGCATCCACTACCGCCTGATCGAGGGTTTCTCGGCCGGCTTCGGCTTTAATGCCGTCGCGATTGCGCTGATGGGTGCGCTCAATCCGCTGTATGTGCTGCCATCCGCGCTGTTCTTCGGTTTCCTCGAAACCGGCGCGCTGGCGATGCAGCGCCAGGTCGGTGTGCCCTCCTCGCTGGTGCTGGTGATCCAGGGGCTGACGATGATTTTTGTACTGTGTGCGATGGGCCGCTCCGGCGGCGACAAGGTGTAAACCATGGACATGGCCCTGCTTGTCGATTTCCTGGCCGCCAGCCTGCGCATTGCCACGCCGCTGCTGCTTGCCGCGCTGGGCGGCATCCTGAGCGAACGCAGCGGCACGGTGGCCGTCGGCCTCGAAGGCCAGATGCTGACCGGTGCCTTCTTCGGCGTCATCGCCACCCACCTGGCATGGAATGCCGGTATCGGCCTGGCCGCCAGCGCCTTCGGCGGCATGCTGCTGGCGCTGGTGGTGGGCATCGCCACCGTGCGCTACAACACCGAACACATGGTGACTGGCCTGGCGTCGAACATCCTGGCGTTGGGCCTCACGAGTTTCCTGCTGCGCGCCGCAGCCTCGGGCGGCGGCGCGCCGGTGATCCGCGTGCCGCTGCTGGAGACCTGGCCGGTGCCGGGGCTGTCGGCCCTGCCGGTGGTCGGCCCGCTGTTGTTCCAGCAGCCGCCGCTGACCTACCTGGCGTTTCTGCTGGTGCTGCCGGTCGCCCTGTTCCTGTTCCGCAGCCGCGCCGGGCTGACGCTGCGCGCCGTCGGAGAAAACCCGCTCGCTGCCTTCGCCGCCGGCGCCAACCCGGCCCGTGTGCGGATTGCCGCCATCGTGGCCGGCGGCGCGCTGGCCGGGCTGGCCGGCGCGGTCCTGTCGCTGCAACAGGTCGGCACCTTCACCGACGGCATGACCGGCGGCCGGGGCTACCTGGTGCTGGCCGCCATCATCGTCGGCCGCTGGATGCCGCTGGGCAGCCTGCTGGCCTGCCTGCTGTTCGGCGCCGCGGAAGCGCTCTCGCTGCGGGCCCAGGCCTTCAGCCTGCCGGTCTCGTCCTATGTGATCCAGATGACGCCATATCTCGCCGCCCTGCTGGTGCTGGCCGGTCTGGGCCGCGGCGCCCGCATGCCGGCCGCGCTGGGACAGCCGGTCCGCTAGCAGCAAGGAACGCTCAGGGCCGGGCCAGGGCCTGGTAGCGGCGCCAGTAGTCCAGCGCGGCCCGGAAGGTGTTGACCTGCACCTGCACCGTGTCCTCGATGTTCACGCCATAACCACCGGCCATGGCCAGCGCCAGCGGGATGCGCCGCTGGAAGGCCCAGTCGAAGACGCGCCGGTCGCGCGCCTCCAGCCCGTCCCAGCTGAGTTTGAGCCGCCCGAGACGGTCGCCTTCGTGCGGGTCCGCGCCGGCCAGGTAAATCACCAGGCCCGGTGAAAAGCGCCGGTCCAGTTCGTCCAGCGCCAGTTCCAGCGCCTGCAGGTAGGCCTCGTCGCGGCAGCCGTCGGGCAAGTCCACGTCCAGGTCGCTGGCTTCCTTGCGGAAGGGAAAGTTTTTCTGGCCGTGTATGGACAGCGTGAACACCGTGGGGTCGCGGCTGAAAATGCTGGCGGTGCCGTTGCCCTGGTGCACGTCCAGGTCGATGATCGCGACCTGCAGCGGCAAGCGCCGGTCGCCGGGCTCCGGCCGCTGCCGGGCATGCTCCACCTGCATCAGCCGCGCGGCAACGGCGGCGTCGTTGAACACGCAAAAACCGCTGCCCTTGGCCGCCGACGCATGGTGGGTGCCGCCGGCCATGTTGGCGGCTATCCCCTCGGCCGGCTGGCCGCCCAGGCCCATCGCCACGCGTGCCGCGGCCACCGTGGCGCCGGCCGAACGGCGCGAGCGCTCCACCATGGCGGCACTCCAGGGAAAGCCGATCTCGCGCATCGCGGCAGCGCCCAGGCTGCCGTCCACCACGGCCTGGACATAGGCCGGCTCGTGCGCCAGCGCCAGTTCGCCGTCGCTGACCGGCAGGGCCACACCCGGACGCAACTGCGGCAACTCGAGCGCCACACGGTCGCGCAGGCGCTGGTACTTGCCCATCGGAAAACGGTGCCCGTCCGGCAGCGGCAAGACGAAATGGTCGGCGTAAAAGGCTTGCACGATGGATAAAAAAGGAGAACACCAGAGAGGCCAGAAGCCAAGGGTAACTCCTAGGCCAAAGGTACCTAATGGCACTTTAATTAGTTATACCAAGTAACTACAATTTATAACTAATAGTTACAAGTCGAGCTGATATTTCCGGCAAGCCGACCCCGGACAGTCCCACGGTCACAGTTTTAAAGGGAGATCCTCATGTTTCGTTCACTGCTCATGGTATCGATGATGCTCGCGGCCGGCCATGGGCTTGCCGGCGACAAGGGCGTCACCCCCACGGAGATCCGGCTGGGCGCCTCGGCGGTTCTCAGCGGCCCGCTGGGCGCCCAGACCCGCGACTACGGCCTCGGCTCCCGCCTGTACTTCGATGCCGTCAACGCCGAGGGCGGCGTGCACGGCCGCAAGATCAGCTACACCACGCTGGACGATGGCTTCGACGTCAAGCGCGCTGTGGAGAACACCCGCAAGCTGATCGAGGAAGAGTCGGTGTTCATGATCTTCCACAGCACCGGCACGGCGCAGACCGGCGCCATCCTGCCCTTGCTGGCCGAGAGCCGGACCATCGCCTTCGGCCCGGTCACCGGCGCCTCGGCCTTCCGCGAGAAGGTCAACCCCTACCTGTTCCACGTCCGCGCCAGCTATGCCAATGAAGCGCGGCGCATCCTGTCCCAGCTCAAGCAGACCGGTATCTCGCGCATCGCCGTGTTCTACCAGGACGACGGCCTCGGCAAAACGCTGCAGGCCGAACTGCGCCTGGCCGCCAGCGCGGAAAACATCAGCTTGGTGGCTGAAATCAAGGGCGACCCCGCCAAACCCGACTTCAAGGCCGCCGCTGAGGCGACCGCGAAGGCCCAGCCGCAGGCGGTCATCGTGGCCACCGCGGGCGCCACCTTCACCAACTACATCAAGGCGGTCCAGCAAACCGGCGCAAAGCCCGGCTTCTACGGCTTTTCCGTGGCCAGCGTCGACGTCATCAACCGCGAACTCAAGGAGCAGGCACGCGGCATCATCCTGACGCAGATCATGCCGTCCCTGCGCAACACCACCATCCCCGTGGTGGCGGAATACCTCAAGCTGCTGCGCGAGAAGTCGCCCGGGGCCCCTCCTTCGGCGTCCCAGTTCGAAGGTTTCGTCCACGCCAAACTGCTGGTGGAAGGCCTGCGCAGGGCGGGCCGGCAACTCAGCACCGAGTCCTTCATCAAGGCCATGGAAAGTGCCGGGGAAATCAGTTTTGGCCGCTTTGTGGCGAAATATTCGCCCCAGTCCCACAACGGCTCCTCCTACGTCGAGATGGCGATCGTCGACAACGAAGGCCAGTTGCGCTACTGAGCCTCGGGCCTGCCCACCCGCCGTTCGCAGAGACGTCCGGCCCGGGTTTTCAGGGGGAACTAGGGCTTGGGCCCTAAAATGCTGCACTGCAACAAATTTTGCTTGCAATCGCTCGGGTATTCCCTATACTCGAGTTATGTTGCAGTGCAGCAATCGACAAAACAGCCAGCCAGCAGATTGTCCAGCAGCGCAACTACTTGAAATCGTTAACCCACCTATATTGGAGATTTAAATATGTTGACCGCTGAACAAATCATGGCTTCCCACAAAGCAAACATCGAAACCCTGTTTGGTCTGACCAGCAAGGCCTTCGAAGGCGTCGAGAAACTGGTTGAACTCAATGTCCAGGCTTCCAAAGCCGCCCTGGCCGAGTCCGCCAATCACACCCAGTCGCTGATGGGCGTCAAGGACGCACAAGAGCTGCTGGCCCTGCAAGCCGGCCTGTTCCAGCCCCTGGCTGAAAAAACCGCCGCCTACAGCCGTCACCTGTACGACATCGCCACCGCCACCGGCGCTGAAGTCGGCAAGTCCTTCGAAGGCCAGGCCGCCGAAGCCCAGGCCAAGTTCATGGGCCTGGTCGACAGCGCCGCCAAGAACGCACCTGCCGGTTCCGAAACCGCCGTTGCCGTGATGAAAAGCGCCGTGGCTGCTGCCAACAACGCTGTCGAATCCATGCAAAAAGCTGTCAAGCAAGCCACCGACATGGCCGAAGCCAACTTCACCGCTGTGACCAACACCGCCGTGAACGCTTCCAAGACCGCTTCGAAAAAGCGCTGATTTTTACGGGGCTTGAATTCGCCGGCGGCAACGCCAGCTGATTCCCGCTGAGGGCAAGCCCCTGCCGGTTGTCTCCTCGGGTCCTTCCAGAAATCAGTTCACGGACCCCTTCAAAGCCTGATTGCGAAATCAGGCTTTTTTTTGGCCGTTTTGGCTTTCAGCCCTTATTGGAACTGCGTAGGCAGCTATCAAAACAGGAGCGTCAGCGGGCCTGCAATTGCGCCAGCTTAATGCGCAGGGCCGGCAACGCGGCCTGCATGGCGGCGCGCCCGGCATCCATGGCGCGCTGGCGCGCCGAGAAGTCCGCGCTTTTGAGGCCGGCCTGCGAAGGCTGCACCAGCACATCGGCATCCTTGAGCTCGTACTGGTTGATGCTTTTGCCCATGATGGCAAAGGTCTGCAGCAGGATCTGCAGGGTGCCGTCGGCCGGGTTGGCCTCGGGCGGCGCCGAGATGTCCACCGCAATCACCAGGTCGGCGCCCATCTGCCGCGCAAAACGCACCGGCACCGGCGAGACCAGGCCGCCGTCCACGTACTCGCGCCCGTTGATCTTCACCGGCACAAACACGGCCGGCACGGCGCTCGACGCGCGCACCGCGGTACCCGTGTCGCCGCGCCGGAACAACATGGCCTGCCCGCTGTTGAGGTCGGTCGCGACGATGCCCAGCGGGATGGCCATGTTCTCCATCAGGCGCCCCGCCACCAGCCCGTTCACGTAGCGCGCCAGCGCCTCGCCGCGGAACATGCCGCGCCCGAAGATGGGCAACATCCAGTCGGTGATCGCCACTTCCTCCAGGGCCAGCGCCGTCTGCTGCAACTGGGCGCCAGTCTGGCCGCTGGCATACAGTGCGGCGACCAGGCTGCCGGCCGAAGTGCCGACCACCAGCGAGGGTTTGAAACCCGCTTCTTCCAGCGCAGCGATCACGCCGACATGGGCGAAACCACGCGCCGCGCCGCCGCCCAGCGCCAGACCGATCCTGACCGGCCTGGCCTGGAACGCTTGCACATCCGGCGCTGCACCACCGCCCGGCGTGGCGCAACCGGCCAGCAGCACGGCGGCAGCCAGCACGCCCACCGACGCCAGGCGGGCCGCGCCAACAGCAGCCGCCCAAGCCCCTGTGCGGACATTCGTTTTGTGATTGAGATCAATTCTTGTTTGTATTAAGATCTGCATATTCGCCACTTCATTGACTTGATCCATGTTTAAAACCGCTTCTTCCCTGGCCGTGGCCGCCCTGACAGCCGCCAGCCTGTTCGGCGCAACCGGTATCGCGCACGCCCAGGAGCAGGTCGTCAACCTCTATTCTGCCCGCCACTACCAGACCGACGAAGGCATGTACGAAGCCTTTACCCGCACGACCGGCATCAAAATCAACCGCGTGGACGCCGACGACGCCGGCATCCTGGCACGCCTGAAAGCCGAGGGCGCGGCCTCCCCGGCCGACGTGATCCTGCTGGTCGATGCGGCCCGCCTGGCCTCGGCCGATGCCCAGGGCCTGTTCCGGCCGGTCAAGTCGAAGGTGCTGGATGCAGCCATTCCGGCCAACCTGCGGGCAGCGCCCAGCGCCGAGGGCGTGACCTGGACCGGTTTTTCCACCCGCGCCCGCGTGATCGTCTACGACCCGGCCCGTGTCAAGGCCACCGACGTCGACAGCTACGAAAAACTGGCCGACCCGAAACTCAAGGGCCTGGTCTGCACCCGCTCCGGCTCGCACCCCTACAACCTCTCGCTGTTTTCCACCGTGGTCGAGCGCCTCGGCGATGCCAAGGGCGAGGAATGGCTCAAGGGCGTGGTCGCCAACATGGCGCGCGCACCCAAGGGCGGCGACACCGACCAGATCAAGGCCGTGGCTTCCGGCGAATGCGGCGTGGCCATCACCAACAGCTACTACGTGGCGCGCCTGATCAAGTCCGACAAGGCCGACGACAAGGCCGTGATGCAAAAGGTCAAGGTCATGTTCCCGAACCAGGCGACGTCCGGCACCCACGTCAACATCGCCGGCGCGGCTGTGGCCAAACACGCCAAAAATCCGGCCAATGCCGTCAAGTTCCTGGAGTTCCTCTCCAGCCCGTTTGCCCAGGACTACTTCGCCAACGGCAACAACGAGTTCCCGGCCGCCAAAGGCGTGATCGCCAGCAACCCGGCCATCGTCACCATGGGCGGCATCGGCTTCAAGCCCGAAACCATCCCGCTCGGCGTGGTCGCCAAAAACCAGCTCAAGGTGCAGCAGATGCTGGACCGGGTGGGCTACAAGTAAGACGCGGAGCGAAGGGCGAGAGCCCCGCGACAGCGGGCTCGACCAGCGCAGTGGCTGGCGAACATGGTGCCCTCGATGGGCAACATGTGAGAGCCGCACTCACCACGAACTGTTCAAAAAAGCCCGGTCCGCCGGGCTTTTTTTATGGCCGATAATCGGTGTTGACGTTGACGTTCACGTCAACTCCGCCACACACATCCACTCTTCATCTTCCCAAGGAATTCTCATGGACATCGCAGGCAAAGTATTCATCGTCACCGGCGGCGCATCGGGTCTCGGCGAAGGCACGGCACGCATGCTGGCCGCCAAGGGCGGCAAGGTCGTGATCGCCGACATGCAGGTTGAAAAAGGCGAAGCGATTGCCAGGGACATAGGCGGTGCCTTCGTCAAGTGCGACGTCAGCCAGGAAGCCGACGGCCAGGCGGTGGTCGCCAAGGCCGTGGCCATGGGCAAACTCATGGGCCTGGTCAACTGCGCCGGCATCGCCCCGGCCGAAAAAACCGTCGGCAAGAACGGCGCGCACAAGCTCGACGTGTTCAACAAGACCATCATGGTCAACCTGATCGGCAGCTTCAACATGATCCGCCTGGCTTCCGAGGCCATGTGCAAAAACGAACCCGAAGCCACCGGCGAACGCGGCGTGATGATCTCCACCGCGTCCGTCGCGGCCTACGACGGCCAGATCGGCCAGGCCGCCTACAGCGCCTCCAAGGGCGGCATTGTCGGCATGACCCTGCCGATCGCGCGCGACCTGGCGCGCAACGGCATCCGCAACATGACGATTGCCCCCGGCATCTTCGGCACGCCCATGATGTTCGGCATGCCGCAGGAAGTGCAGGACTCGCTGGCCGCCTCCGTGCCCTTCCCCAGCCGCCTGGGCACACCGCAGGACTACGCCAAGCTGGCGCAGCACATCTTCGAAAACGACATGCTCAACGGCGAGGTGATCCGCCTGGACGGCGCGATCCGTCTGGCACCGCGCTAAGCAAGAACCTTTCACGCTATCTTATTGATAGCTGGATACGCCTGTCAGATAAGGGCGAGAGGCCGATTTGACCCGCAAGCGGGACAGGTCGGCTTTTTTTCAGCTGCTTACAAATCATGCGCGGCGCCGCAGCGGCGTGCGGGCGCCTGAGCCGCAAGCGGGGTTTAACATGGCACGCACCACCACCGGAGCGCCGCCATGAAACCCCTCGCATCCCCCAAGCCACCCGCCTTCCCGCTGGCAGCCTGTGCGCTGGCCGCCAGTGTGCTGCTGGCCGCCTGCAGCAGCACACCGCCGCTGGCCTACACCGTGCCGCCGCAGCCCGAAGGTGCCTCGGGCTACACCGAAAAGCCGGGCTGGGCGACGTCGAAGTTCGCGGTGGCAGCCGCCAACCCGCTGGCCACCGACGCCGGCTACCAGGTGCTCAAAGCCGGCGGTTCGGCGATCGATGCAGCGATTGCGGTGCAAATGGTGCTCACACTGGTCGAGCCGCAATCCAGCGGCATAGGCGGCGGCGCGTTTTTGCTGCATTCCGACGGCAAGGCAGTGGAAGCCTTCGATGGCCGCGAAACCGCCCCGGCCGCGGCCGATGAAAAACTGTTCCTCGGCGCCGACGGCAAACCGCTGGCCTTTATCGACGGCGTGGTCGGCGGCCGTTCGGTCGGCGTGCCCGGCACGGTACGCATGCTGGAAATGGCGCACAAGCAGCACGGCAAGCTGCCCTGGGCGCAACTCTTCACGCCGGCCATCACCCTGGCCGAAGGCGGCTTCAGGGTCAGCGCGCGCCTGGCCACGCTGCTGGCCACCGAGCAGCACCTGAAAAAAGACCCGGTCGCCCTCGCCTACTTCTACCAGCCCAATGGCGAACCGCTGGCCACCGGCACGCTGCTGCGCAACCAGCCGCTGGCCGATGTGCTGAAAAAAATCGCCGCCAGCGGCTCCAAAGCCCTGCTCGAAGGCGAGGTGGCCCAGGCCATCGTGGCCAAGGTGCAGGGCCACCCCACAAACCCCGGCAAGCTGAGCCTGGCCGACCTGGCCGGCTACCAGGCGAAAAAACGCGAGCCGCTGTGCCACGACTACCGCGCCCAGTCGCGCGACTACCGCATCTGCGGCATGCCGCCGCCGAGCTCCGGCGCGATTGCCATTGGCCAGATCCTCGGCATGCTGAACAACACCAACGCCGCCAGCCTGCCGCTGGTCACCGGCACCAGCGGCGTGCCCGGCACCCCGGGGCCGACACCTTCGGCCGACTGGCTGCACCTCTACACCGAAGCCTCGCGCCTGGCTTTTGCGGACCGCGCGCAGTACCTGGGCGACCCGGACTTTGTGCAGGCGCCGGGCGGCAACTGGATGAGCCTGCTCGCGCCCGCCTACCTGGCCGAGCGCAGCAAGCTGATCGCCCAGCAGCCCGGCGGGCAAAGCATGAAGACCGGCAAACCGGGTGTGCCCGGCGCGGTGAACACAGCCTACGCGCCCATGCCGGAGCAGCCCGAATACGGCACCTCGCACATCAGCATCATCGATGGCTTCGGCAACGCGATTGCCATGACCACCACCATTGAAGACGCCTTTGGGTCACGCCAGATGGTGCGCGGCTTTTTGCTGAACAACGAGTTGACCGACTTCAGCTACGCACCCGCCGACGCCGAGGGCAAGCCGGTGGCCAACCGCGTGCAGCCGGGCAAACGGCCGCGCTCGTCGATGGCACCCACGCTGGTGTTCGACAAGGCCAGCGGCCAGCTGGTGATGAGCGGCGGCAGCCCGGGCGGCGCGCTGATCATCCACTACACCGCCAAGACGCTGTACGGCGTACTGAACTGGGGAATGATGCCGCAGCAGGCCATCAACCTGCCCAACTTCGCCTCGCTCAACGGCCCGACCATGCTCGAGCAAAACCGCTTCGCACCCGCCACCGTCGACGCACTCAAGGCGCGCGGTCACGAGGTGCGCGAAACCGCCATGACCAGCGGCCTGCAGGCCATCGCGCGTGGACAGGCGCATGGCGCACCGCTGCTGCTGGGCGGCGCCGACCCGCGGCGCGAAGGTGTGGTGATGGGTGACTGAGGTCACAAGGGGCATCAAAAAAGGCCTGCAGCCCTTGATTGAAAAGCGCCAGCAGCTCCTCTTTTGATAGCAACAGGCGGCTCGCCGCTTAGCGGGCCCGCAGCCGCGACAGCACCTGGTTGAGCGAGGCGCCCAGCCTGAGCGACAGGCCCACCTCCAGCGGCGTCGCCTTGGCCACATCGAGAATTTGTGTTCCGGGATCAAGTGCGGTCCTTTCCTGCAGCCATTGCGGGTCGGACTGCAGTTGCTGCAAGGCTGCGCTGATGTCCTGGACCGTCTGGGCCGGCAGGTCTTTGGGCACAAACAGCGCCCACCACACCGGAATCACGACCGGAAAACCCTGGGCCTGCGCGCTGACCGGCGGGTAACTGACCAGCGCGTTCTCCTGAAGCGAGGCAATCATCTTCAGGCGCCCGGACTGCGCGTGGCGTTCAAACGAGCTCTGCACGTCACACGCCAGGTCGAGATTGCCCGCCATGAGGTCGCCCACCACCAGTGCCATGCCCGGCAGGACCACCGGTTGCACCAGGCTGGGCCCGAACGCACGTTCGAGTTCGAACTGGCAGGCCTCGGAAGTGGCGCCCGCTCCGCTGATGCCCATTTTCAGGGGACGATTGAGCGACACGCGATGGGCCAGCAGTGAAGCGACGTTGCTCACCGGGCTGTTCGCCGGCACCGCCAGAACGGCGCGGGTTTCAGACACCATGCCGACCGGCTTGAGGCGGCCGTCACCGCGTTGAAGCCTGGACATGGACGCGGCATAAGGGCTCAGCAGCCAGGTTTTTCCATCCGCCGGCGCGGTCCCGACCAGCTCGGCCACCTTGGCACCGGGAATGTCGATCACGTTCTCCACCTCGACCGAGGCATTGAGGGCCTTGCCCATGCGCACAGCCAGCTTGCGCGCCAGCTGGTCCGAGGGGCTGTTCATGGCCACCGGCGCGATCAGCCGGATGCTGGCGCCGCTCAAACCCGCCGAGGGAGCGGGAATCGCGGCGCTGTTTCCGGCTTTCAGCTGGAAGGGTGCCAGTGGCAGGGTGTCGTACACACTGGGGATCTGCACATGGTTGACCGCCAGCGCTTTTTCGATGACCGAGACACGCGCGCGGCGCGCGATCTGGCGGAAATCCAGCGAGTCGTCGCCCATGGCCGCCAGCAACTCGCGGGTGAACAGCCCGTGCGGCACCGGATCGTTGGCAGACAGGCGGTCCAGCGCGAGCTGTCCAGCCCCGGCGCCGTACATCATGAACATGCCGGCAGGCACCGCCTGCGCCACCTCGCCCAATCCAGGGCGCGGCATCAGGCCTTTGAGGGCCGGGTTGGCCCGGCAGGCATCCAGGATCATGGCCACAGCCCGCGGGGAAACGGCGGAAATCCTGCGTATCAGGTCCTGCAGCGGAATCGCCTTTTTGGCAGCGGCGTCGGCGCTGCTGCCATCAAAGTCAACCGGTAGCAGGAAATTCTGGCGCGCCAGCTCCAGGCCATGCCCGGAAAAGTAAAAGACGCCCTCGCCACCCTTGCCCAGGCGGCCCAGGAATTTCGCGAAGGTGGCCTCGAAGTTGGCATGGCTGGCATCGTGGACTTCCAGCACCTCCCATCCCGCTGCCCGCAACACCTGGGCCATGGCCCTGGCATCACTGACGGCATTGACCAGCTTGCTGCCGGACGCATAGTCGTTGTTTCCGGCCACGAATGCGACGCGGCCATCCGCAGCCCAGCCGGTGCATGCGCAGGCGAGTAAAACCGCCCCGAAAAAATTCCTGAGTGTCATGTGTTCCCCCTGCTTGTTATTGACCGCGGCATCATAGCCGGAGCCGGGCCAGTGTCAGCCGGTTTGCAGCGGGTTGGCCGGCGGCGGCTCGGGCGGCTTGTCGATGCGTTCGTATTCGGAGATCACCTGGGCGCCCAGCAGCAGCAGGGTCGCGGCGATCTCCAGGCTCAGCAGCACCACGATCGCCGTGGTCAGCGAGCCGTAGACCACGTTGACCTGCGACAGCGTGCCGAAGTACCAGACCAGCAGGTGGCGCGTGATCTCCCACAGCAGCGCCGCCGTGGCGCCGCCGATCAGCGCATGGCGCCAGGACAGCTTGCCGACCGGCATCACCATGTAGACCGAGGTCAGCAGGAAAATTTCCCCGGTCAGCCCGAGCAGGTAGAGCAGCAGGCCGGACACGCCGCTGAGCGACCACTCGCGGCCCAGCACATCGACGCTTTCCTCGCCCATGGCGCGCAGCCCGCCCGAGACCAGCGTCACCACCAGCAGACCGGCGCCCAGGCTGACGATGTAGCAATACGGCAGCAGCGCCGAGACAATGAAGCGCCGGCGCCGCACCGCGATGCGGTGCAGGAAAATCACCGACATGGCGTTTTCCAGCACGGTAAAAGCCAGCGAGCTGAAAAACAGCATGGTGCCCAGCAGCACCCAGCCGATCACGTCGCGGTGTTCGAGAAAGGTCGCGAGTTCGGCCACCACCGCGCGCGACTGCACCGGCATCAGCCACTCGAGGTAGCGGCCCAGCGTTTGCAGCAGCTCGGCCTGGTCGATCACATGCGACAGCGCGATGATCACCAGGATCAACAGCGGAACAATCGACAGCAGCGCGTAATAGGCCACGGCGCCGGCCAGCAGCAGGCCCTGGTTGGCGCGAAAGCCCTTGAGCACGCGCCAGGCAAAGGCCGGCGGGTTGGCCAGCACATGGGCCGCCTGGTGGCTGAGGATCTGCATGCCGGGACGGCCCCGGCTCAGACGTCGATGGCCACGGCCGAGCCGGCCTGCTTGCGCAGTTCGAACTTCTGGATCTTGCCGGTCGAGGTTTTCGGCAGCTCGCCGAACACCACCGCGCGCGGCACCTTGAAACCGGCCAGGTGTTTCTTGCAGTGCGCCACGATGTCTTCGGCCGTGGTGGCCGCGCCGGCCTTGAGTTCGACAAAGGCGCAGGGCGTCTCGCCCCACTTCGCGTCGGGCCTGGCCACCACGGCCGCGGCCAGCACGTCAGGGTGGCGGTACAACACGTCTTCGACCTCGATGGAGGAAATGTTTTCACCGCCCGAGATGATGATGTCCTTGCTGCGGTCCTTGATCTTGATGTAGCCGTCGGGGTAGACCACGGCCAGGTCACCGCTGTGGAACCAGCCGCCGGCAAACGCCTCTTCGGTCGCCTTGGGGTTTTTCAAATAGCCCTTCATCGCGATATTGCCGCGGAACATGATCTCGCCCATGGTTTCCCCGTCGCTCGGCACCGGCTGCATGGTCGCCGCGTCGAGCACACAGACGTCGCGCTCGAGGTGGTAACGCACGCCCTGGCGCGCGTTGAGCCGGGCGCGCTCACCGATGTCGAGTTTTTCCCAGCCGTCCTGCGCGGCGCATACCGTCGCCGGGCCATACACCTCGGTCAGGCCGTAGACATGGGTCAGGTCAAAGCCCAGGGCCTCCATGCCCTCGATCATCGAGGCCGGCGGCGCTGCGCCCGCGACCATGGCCTTGACGCCGCGCGGCAGGCCCTGCTTCAGGTCGGACGGCGCGTTGACAAGCAGGCCGTGCACGATGGGCGCGCCACAGTAATGCGTCACGCCATGCGCGCGGATGGCCTCGAAAATCGCCCTGGCCTCGACTTTGCGCAGGCAGACATTGACACCGGCGCGCGCCGCCAGCGTCCACGGGAAACACCAGCCGTTGCAGTGGAACATCGGCAGGGTCCAGAGGTAGACCGCATGTTTGGGCATGTCCCATTCGAGGATGTTGGACAGCGCATTGAGCGCCGCACCGCGGTGGTGGTAAACCACGCCCTTGGGGTTGCCGGTGGTGCCGCTGGTGTAGTTCAGCGCAATCGCATCCCACTCGTCGTCCGGCAGGCGCCAGGCAAAGCCCGCGTCGCCGCCGGCCAGGAACTCGTCGTAACGGATGCTGCCGATGCGTTCGACCGGCCCCGTGTACATCGCGTCTTCGACGTCGATGACCAGCAGCGGCGTCTTCGACTGGCGCAGGGCCAGGGCCTTTTTCACGATGCCTGCAAACTCCGGGTCCACGATGAGCACTTTGGCCTCGCCGTGGTCCAGCATGAAGGCAATGGTTTCGGCATCCAGCCGGGTGTTCAGCGCATTGAGCACCGCACCCAGCACCGGGATGCCGAAATGCGCCTCCACCATGGGCGGGGTATTGGGCAGCATCACCGCCACCGTGTCGCCCTTGCCTATGCCGTGCTGCTGCAGCGCACTGGCCAGCTGGCGGCAGCGCGTGAACACCTCGGCCCAGCTGCGGCGCAGGCCGCCATGCACCACCGCCAGCCGGTGGGGGTAGACCTCGGCGCTGCGCGCGATAAAGGACAGTGGCGACAGCGGCGCGTGGTTGGCCGCGTTGCGGTGCAGGTCCTGGTCAAAGATGGGGCTCATGGTGTTTCCTGGGGTCGGCCTGTCATGCAGCCATGGTAGCCCACCGGCCCGGCAGCGGAACGCAATGGCCTCGGGGCACAATACAGGCGTGGCCATTCCCTCATCATTCATCCAGGAGCTGCTCGCCCGCGCCGATATCGTCGATATCATCGGCCGCCACGTCCAGCTCAAAAAGGGCGGCGCCAATTTCATGGGCCTGTGCCCTTTCCACGCCGAAAAGTCCCCGTCTTTCTCGGTCAGCCCGAGCAAGCAGTTCTACCACTGCTTTGGCTGCGGCGTGAGCGGCGATGCGATCAAGTTCATGACCGAACACGGCGGCATGACCTTTATCGAGGCGGTGAAAGACCTGTCGCAGCAATACGGCCTGCAGGTGCCGGAAGACGACGTCTCGCCGCAGGAGCGCGCGCGCGCCGCCCAGCAGCGCGAGCAGCAGGCGACCCTGACCAGCGTGCTGGAAAAAGCCGGTGTGGCCTACATCAAGCATTTGCGCAACGCGCCGCGGGCTATCGCCTACCTCAAGGGGCGCGGCCTGTCCGGCGAAATCGCCAAAACCTTCGGCATGGGTTACGCGCCCGAAGGCTGGCGCGCGCTGGCCAGCGTGTTCCCGGACTACAACGATCCGCTGCTGGTGGAAAGCGGCCTGGTGATCACCGGCGAGCCGGGTGAGGAAAATGCGCAGGGCGAAGCCAAGCGTTACGACCGTTTCCGCGACCGCATCATGATCCCGATCCGCAACGTCAAGGGCGAATGCATAGGCTTCGGCGGGCGTGTGCTGGGCGACGAAAAACCCAAGTACCTGAACTCGCCGGAAACCCCGGTGTTCAGCAAGGGCCGCGAGCTGTATGGCCTGTTCGAGGCGCGCAGCGCCCTGCGCGAACACGGCTACGCGCTGGTCACCGAGGGCTACATGGACGTGGTGGCGCTGGCCCAGCTCGGTTTTGCCAACGCCGTGGCCACCCTGGGCACGGCCTGCACCACCGACCATGTGCAAAAGCTGTTCCGCTTTACCGACGCGGTGGTCTTCAGCTTCGACGGCGACAGCGCCGGACGCCGCGCTGCGCGCAAGGCGCTGGACGCCGCCCTGCCCTTTGCCACCGATGTGCGCAGCGTCAAGTTTTTGTTCCTGCCCGAGGAGCACGACCCCGACAGCTTTATCCGCGCCAATGGCCAGGACGGTTTTGCCGCGGCCGTGGCCAAGGCCGTGCCGCTGAGCAAGTTCATGCTCGAAGCCGCCGCCGAAGGCTGCGAACTCGACACCGCCGAAGGCCGTGCCCACATGGCCAGCAATGCGCGGCCGCTCTGGACCGCCCTGCCCGACGGCACGCTCAAGCGCCAGTTGCTGGCCGAGATCGCCGACCAGGTGCTGATCGACAGCCGCGAGCTGCTGCAGATCTGGCAGCCCGCGAATGCCCGGGACTATAAAAACAATAGCAGCTCACGCTCGTCCGGCAAGGGCCAGCGGCCAAAAACACCGGAAATGTCGGGTGGCGGACCGGATTTCGGGGAGTTTTCCGGCAACTTTGCCGACCTGCACGACGAAGGCGCGTACGCCGCCTCCTTGCCCATGGACAGCGGCCCGTCCGGCCATGCTCTGGCAGCGAAAGCCGGCGCGGCGCGCCCTGCCCGCCGCATTGCCGGCCGCGTGTTGCCCGCCAGCCGTGAGGACCGGGTGCTGCGCCTGATGCTGACCGACCCGCAAAGCTGGGACAAGCTCGGCAATGAGGAACATGCCCTGCTGTGTGGCCTGCCGGCACCGCACGGTCCGCTGTTTGTCTGGCTCGAGAGCCAGTTGCACGAACACGGACCCCAGCCCTGGGCGGCGCTGCGCGAGGGCCTGCGTGAGCATCCCCAGGAGAAACACGCGATCGACCAGATCGCCCAGTTGCCGGAAGGCATCGAATGCGACTGGGACGAGGTGCGCGCCATCCTGGACCAGTTGCTCAAGCTCAAACGCCAGCAGGACATGGTCGAGCTGCTGCCGCACGTGATGAGCGACCCGGCCGCGCGCCAGCGTTATGAAGCGCTGTCGGCCCTGCTGAAAAAAAGCTGATTTCAGGCCCCCATTTGATGCCCAAAAATGAGGCATCAGGGTATAATCCGACTTTCCGCTACGGCAAGCGCGACAGCAGCACCTCCGGCAACCGCCCCCCGCAAGAACGGGACCGCACTGGTTGAGGGCAATTTCTCCGCAAGGACTGCACACCAAATGTTCGCCCAAACAACTTGCCTGGGGACCTTTCGAGGTCCCTGAATGCCCAGCCCTCCGGCCCCGGGCATTTTTTGTGCCTGTGCCCCGGTTCCGCCGGTGCCGGGAACCCAGTCTGTTGAAGGAAGTTTCATACCGGGAGTTCGCCATGCCTGCTCAAAAGCCCAGCAAGTCCGCCAAAGCCGTGTCCAAAGCCGCAGCCAAGCCTGCAGCCCGACCGCCGGTCAGCAAGCCTGCCAGCAAGCTTGAAAAACCCGCAAAAACCGCCATCTCCAGACCAGTTCCCGGCAAAAAGGCCGCAGCGCCCAAAGCGCCCCTGAAATCCGAAAAGTCCGTCAAGAAAGCCCCCCCCGTGCCGACCAAGACCCCCGCCTCTCCCGCCAAACCCGTCGCCAAAAAAGAAGTCCCGCTGAAAGCCGCGCCGGCCGCGGCCGTGGCCGAACTGCCCGTGAAGAAAAAACCCGGCCGCCCGCCTAAAAACCCGGCGGCAGCCGTCGAAGCCGGCGGCGCCAAGCGCGGCCGCAAACCAAAAATCGCCGGCAAGGTCGATGGTGACGAGGACATGTCGGACATCGAAGACGACCTGGTCGGTGAGCCGGTGGCGGAGACGACCGAAAAGGTCAAGCCGCTGCGCATGAAGATCAGCAAGGCGAAAGAACGCGCCTTGATGAAGGAATTCGGCCTGGACGAAACCGTCCTGTCCGAAGAAGACATGGCCAAGCGCCGCGCCCGCCTGAAGGCGCTGATCAAGCTCGGCAAGACCCGCGGCTACCTGACCCACGGCGAGATTTCCGATCACCTGCCCGACAAGCTGATCGATGCCGAGACGCTGGACGCGGTCATCGTCACGCTGAACGACCTCGGCGTGGCCGTCTACGAACAGACGCCCGACGCAGAAACCCTGCTGATCACCGCCAACGCGCCCGCCGGCTCGACCGAGGAAGAGGCCGAGGAAGCCGCCGAAGCGGCTCTGTCCACCGTCGACAGCGAGTTCGGCCGCACCACCGACCCGGTGCGCATGTACATGCGCGAGATGGGCACGGTCGAGCTGCTCACGCGTGAAGGCGAGATCGAGATCGCCAAGCGCATCGAGGGCGGCCTGATGAAGATGATGGAAGCCATCTCGGAAAGCCCGGCCACCATCGCCGAGATCCTGCGCCTGGGCGAGGAGATCCGCGAAGGCAAGATCGTGATTTCCACCGTGGTCGACGGTTTTTCCAACCCCAACGAGGCCGACGATTACGTGGCCGAGGAAGACTTCGACGAGTTCGACGAGGAAGACGACGACGACGGCAAGGGCGGCTCCAAGGCGCTGACCAAAAAGCTCGAGGAACTGAAGAAGGAAGCGCTGACGCGCATCGACACGATTGCCTCCCTGTTCGAGAAGGTGCACAAGACCTACGACAAGGAAGGTTACGGCACGCCCGCCTACGTCAAGGCGCAGAAGGCGCTCAGCGACGAGCTGATGACCGTGCGTTTTACCGCCAAGACGATTGAAAAACTCTGCGACCTGCTGCGCGGCCAGGTGCTGGACGTGCGCAAGAAGGAGCGCGAGCTGCGCCGCATCATCGTCGAGAAGTGCGGCATGCCGCAGGAAGTTTTCATCAAGGACTTCCCGCCCAACCTGCTGAACCTCAAGTGGGTCGAGAAACAGGTCGCGGCCAACAAGCCGTGGTCGGTCATCATGGCGCGCAACATTCCGCCCATCCAGGAATTGCAGACCAAGCTCGGCGAGCTGCAGGCCCGTGTGGTGGTGCCGCTGGCCCAGCTCAAGGACATCAACAAGCGCATGAACGAAGGCGAGTCCAACTCGCGTGACGCCAAGAAGGAAATGATCGAGGCCAATCTGCGCCTGGTGATCTCGATTGCCAAGAAGTACACGAATCGCGGCCTGCAGTTCCTGGACCTGATCCAGGAAGGCAACATCGGCCTGATGAAGGCGGTCGACAAGTTCGAATACCGCCGCGGCTACAAGTTCTCGACCT
>JAUXPP010000153.1 GCA_030683705.1 Polaromonas sp.
TGCATCGCCCGCCCGCCCGAAATGATGATCTTTGCGGAGGTGAGCTCAGGCCGGTCGGACTTCGACAATTCCTCGCCCACGAAGGCAGAGACGCCAGGATCGGTCACCGCCGCCACGGTCTCGACCGGAGCCGACCCGCCCTCGCCGGTCGCCTGGAAGGTCGAGGTGCGGACCGTGATCACCTTCTTTGCGTCTGTCGATTTCACCGTCTGCAGTGCATTTCCTGCATAGATCGGACGCACATAGGTGTCGGGCGCCTCCACCTTCACGATGTCGGAGACCTGCATCACGTCGAGCAGCGCGGCGACGCGCGGCGCGATGTTCTTGCCGGAGGCGGTGGCCGGAAACAGGATGTGCGAGTAGCTGCCGGCCAGCGCGATGACCTGGGCGGCCATGTTCTCGGCCAGGCCGTGTTCGAAGTGCGCGCCATCCACGTGGATGACCTTCGCGACACCGGCGATCTGGGCGGCGGCCTGGGCGGCGGGGCCGGCATTCAGGCCGGCCACCAGCACATGCACATCACCGCCGCACTGGGCGGCTGCGGTCACGGTGTTCAGGGTGGCGGGACGGATGCTGGCGTTGTCGTGTTCTGCGATGACGAGGGATGTCATAAGTAGCTCCTGATGTTTTGGACTTCTGTCATCCCGGACTTGATCCGGGATCCATGGTGGCGCACCTGCATGGATTGCGGGTCAAGCCCGCAATGACAACTATGATTGTTAGATGACCTTGGCTTCGTTGCGCAATTTGTCCACCAGTGTGGCGACGTCGGGCACCTTGATGCCGGCGCTGCGTTTGGGCGGCTCGCTGACCTTGAGCGTCTTGATGCGCGGCTTGACATCGACACCGAGGTCTTCCGGCTTGACGTTGTCGAGCTGCTTCTTTTTGGCCTTCATGATGTTGGGCAGGGTCACGTAACGCGGCTCGTTCAGGCGCAGGTCGGTGGTGATGACGGCCGGCAAGGTCAGGGACAGGGTTTCCATGCCGCCGTCGACCTCGCGCATGACCACGGCCTTGCCGTCGGCGACATCGACCTTGGAGGCAAACGTCGCTTGCGGCCAGCCCAGCAGGGCTGCCAGCATCTGGCCGGTCTGGTTGCAGTCGTCGTCAATCGCCTGCTTGCCCAGGATCACCAGCTGCGGCTGTTCCTTCTCGACCAGGGCCTTGAGCAGCTTGGCCACGGCCAGCGGCTGCAGTTCTTCCGCGGTCTCCACCAGAATGGCACGGTCGGCGCCGATCGCCATCGCGGTACGCAGGGTTTCCTGGCACTGCGCCACGCCGCAGCTGACGGCGATGACCTCGGTCACCACGCCTTTTTCCTTGAGGCGGGTGGCCTCCTCGACGGCGATCTCGTCAAACGGATTCATGCTCATCTTGACGTTGGCGATATCGACGCCGGTGCCATCGGACTTGACGCGAACCTTGACGTTGTAATCAACAACACGTTTGACGGGGACCAGGACCTTCATGGGGAGAACTCCAGAGTTAGTGATTGACGTTCACGTAAAGCGTTTGATTCTATGCTGCAGTTGCACAACCAGCCCCTGGACCGCAGTCTGCCGCGGGGGCATGGCATCCGGCAGGCCATAAAAAAGAACGATCGTTCGTTTTCATTATAAGGACGCTCGATGCCCGGATTAGAGCCGCCGACCCAATGCCCTGTTGCCAGGGCGACAAATGAAGGCTGGTGAATTAACAGACCGATGGGTCGGTTAATTGGGGTAAGTAGGGACAGACTGCGGCGAATCGCTGGCATACAGTCTGCTTTCCGGATGAAACAGCGGATCAAGCCGCCGGATCGTCCCCACGAGTAACCTGGTCAGCCCGCTGACCGTTCCGGAGTATTGAATGAACATCAAACCCCTCGCCGCCGCGCTGCTGACCCTTGGCAGCGGTCTCGCTTCTGCCCAAACCGTGCTGACCGTGTCGAGCTGGCTGCCGCCCACCCATTCGCTGAGCATGGCGCAAAAGGAATGGTGCGACCTGCTGGAGAAAAACACCACCGGCAAGATGAAGTGCAACATCCTGCCGCGCGGTGTCACGGCTGCGCCAGGCACCATGGACGCGATCAAGAACGGCCTGGCCGACGTGTCCTACACCGTGCACGGCTACACCCCCGGCCGCTTCCTTTACACCCAGATGTCGGAATTCCCCTTCCTGGGCAACACCGCCGAACCGATCTCCGTCGCCTTCAACAAGGTGGCCATGAAAAATCCCCAGTTCCAGGCGGAACACCAGGGCGTGAAGGTCATTTCGTTCTTCACCCACGGCCCTGGCATTGTGTTCAATACCAAGCGGCCGGTCACCAACGTGGCCGAACTGGGCGGCCTGAAGTGGCGCGTCGGCGGCGGCATGGTCAATGAAATCTCGAAAACGCTGGGCATGAACGTCACGCTCAAGCCCGCGCCCGACTCGTATGAGCTGCTGTCCGGCGGCGTCATGGACGGCACGCTGTTCCCGGCAGAGTCCACCGAATCGTTCAAGATCGACAAGCTGATCAAACATGCCACCATCTTCCCCGGTGGCCTGTACAACACCAGCTTCGTCTTCATGATGAACCAGGCCAAATACGACAAGCTGTCGGCCGACGAAAAGAAGGCCGTGGACGCCATCTCCGGCGAAGTCGCAGCGCGTATTTACGGCCGCGGCTGGGACAAGGTGGATCGCCGCGCCATGGGCCTGATGCAAGCCAACAACGTGCAGATCGTCAAGGCCGACGCCAAGTTTGTCGCCGACGTCAAGGCAAAAACTGCACCGCTGGAGCAGAAGTGGGTCAAGGATGCCGAGGCCAAGGGCCTGAAGGATGCCGCCAAGGTGCTGGCTGAATTCCGCGCTGAAATCGCCCGCCAGGAAAAGTAAAAACTTCCCCGACAGCTCTGCAAGCGCGGCCTCATGGACAATGAGGCCGCGTTTTTTATGGATTGAGGCAAAGATTGAACAAGCTTGTTGAAACGGTATGCGGCCTGCTGGCCGCGGCCGCCCTGTTCGCCATCATGGCGTTGACCTTTTTTGACGTGGGCGGCCGCAAGCTGCTGTCCAATTCGATTCCGGGCTCGCTCGAGCTGACCGAACTGCTCATGGTGGTGGTGATTTTTGCCGCCCTGCCGCTGGTGTCCCTGCGTGGCGAACATGTGGTGTTCGACTCGCTGGACGGCCACCTGCCGGCGGCACTGCGCCGGGTCCAGCGCGCCTTCATGCAGGCGGTCTGTGCGGCCGTGCTGCTGGGCCTGGGCTGGCTGATGTGGCAGACCGGTGGCCAGTTCCTGGAGACCGGTGAAACCACGGCCCAACTGAAAATCCTGAAAGCGCCCTTCATGTATGGCATGGCCGTGTTGTGCGTGGTCGCCGGGCTGATTCACCTGGGGCTGGTGTTCCGTCCTTCCGCGGCGGAAGAAGCCGGCGAAGGGGCCACACTGTGACCGAAGCACTGCTGGGCTTCGCCGCCATTTTTGTGCTGGCGCTGATGCGCCTGCCGCTGGCCTTTGCCATGGGCGTCGTCGGCATTGCCGGCATGGGCCTGACCCGCGGCTGGATGCCGGCCCTGGCCAGCACGGCGCAGGTGGTGCACGAAACCGGTTTTGCCTACACGCTGTCGGTGATTCCGCTGTTCATCCTGATGGGCAATTTCGTCGCGAAGGCCGGCCTGGCCCATGAACTCTTCCATGCCGCCTACGCCTTCATCGGCCACCTGCGCGGCGGCCTGGCCCACGCCACCGTGATGGCCTGCGCCGGTTTTGGCGCGATCTGCGGCTCATCCATCGCCACCGCCGCGACCATGAGCAAGGTCGCCTACCCGTCGATGAAAAAGCTCGGCTACAGCGACTCGCTGTCGACCGGCGTGATTGCCGCCGGCGGCACGCTGGGCATCATGATCCCGCCCTCGACCATCCTGGTGATTTACGGCATCGTCACGGAGACCAACATCGGCAAGCTGTTCGCGGCCGGCGTGATTCCCGGCCTGCTGATCGCGCTGCTGCTGATGCTGGCGGTGCTGGTCATGACCTTCATGGACCCGGAGCACGCGCCGGCCGGTGACAAGACGCCCTGGCCCGAGCGCTGGAAAGCGCTGCGCGGCATCTGGGGCGTGCTGCTGCTGATGCTGCTGGTGCTGGGCGGCATTTACGGCGGCATCTTCACCGCCACCGAAGGCGCCGGCATAGGCGCAGCAGGCGCCTTCCTGTTCGCGCTGGCCAGGCGCCGGCTCACGGTCAGGGCCACGCTGGAGGTGCTGGTGGAATCCGCACGCACCACGGCGATGTTGTTCACCCTGCTGATTGCGGCGACCATTTTCGCCAACTTCATGAACTTCACCTCCATGCCTGGCGACCTGAAGGAGTGGATCACCCACCTGGGCCTGTCGCCGATCATGATTGTTGCGGCGATGATGCTGATTTACGTCGTGCTGGGCACGGTGATGGAAGAGCTCACCATGGTGCTGCTGACCATCCCGCTGTTTTTCCCGATTGTGGTGTCACTCGGTTTCGACCCGGTGTGGTTTGGCGTGCTGATCGTCATGGTGATCCAGATCGGCCTGATCTCGCCCCCGGTCGGCATGAACCTGTTTGTGCTGAACACCCTGCTGCCGCAGGTCGGCCTGGGCAACATCTTCCGGGGCGTCTGGCCGTTTGTGGCCGCGCAACTCGTGGCGCTGGGCCTGCTGCTGGCCTTCCCTTCGCTCAGCCTCTGGCTGCCCTCCTTCATGAAGTGAGGCGCACCAGGCTCAGGAGGGCCTGGCCAGTTCTTCCACCGGCGGGGGCCGCGTGTGGATCACCCGTTGCGGGTAGGGAATTTCGATGCCGTTGGCGCGCAGCGACTGCAAGATGACCAGGTTGATGCGCGAACGCAGGTTCTGCTGCCCATTTTCCGGGTCGGTCATCCAGTAATTCAGGGTGAACTCCAGCCCGTCCGCGCCAAAGTTGGTCAGGTTGACGCCCGGAGCGGGATCGCGCAACACGCGATCCTGGCTGAGCGCGGCCTCTGTCAGCAGCCGCATCACCAGCTCCACATCGCTGTCGTAGGCCACCGACACCACGGTGGACTGCAACACGCGTGAGTCAGCCAGCGACAGGTTTTCAATGCGGTTGCTGATGAACATCTCGTTGGGAACGATGGATTCGCGCCCGCCCAGCGAGCGCACGACGGTGTAACGCGCATTGATGTCGGTGATGCGGCCTTCGAAGTTGTCGACGCGAATGTTGTCGCCGATGCGCACACTGCGCTCAGCCAGCATCACGAAACCGCTGACATAACTCGCCGCGAGCTTCTGCAAGCCGAAACCCACGCCGACGCCTATGGCCCCGCCCAGAACCGACAAGGCCGTGAGGTCAATGCCCACTGCCGACAGGGCGACCAGCAAACCGACAAAAACCAGCAGGGCCCGCATCGCATTGCTCAAGGCCTTGCGCAGCGACAACTGGCTTCCGGTGGCAGACCTGAGCAGCCGGGATTCGATCGCGGCCGAGATCCACAGGGCAATCAGCAGCACCAGGCCTGCCGTCAGCGCGCCTTCGATCATGGTGCGCACCGACAGCGTGGCGTCGCCCACTTTCCAGCGGATGTCGTCGAGCTCTTCCAGCACCAGCGGCAGCAGCCCGCTGACCCACAGCACCATGGCGACCCAGGCCACCCACGAGATGCTGCGCTCGAGCATACGCACCAGCGGCGCGTCCACAAACACCACCTGCAGGATCTTCACGCCCAGGCGAATCACGGCCAGGGCCACCAGCACCGGGATGGCGATCTTGAACACCGCCAGCGGCATCCAGCGTGCCAGCAGCATGAAGGACAGCCAGGCCAGCGACAGCAGCAACAGGGGAAACATCACGCCGTCGATGATCTGCCGGCCGAACCAGATGGAGCGCTCATCGGGCAGCCCGCTGGCGCGGCGCACGCCCCACACCAGCAACCAGGCCAGGGCCACACAGGCCAGCAGCACGCCGAGTTCGGCCAGCGCCGTCGGCTGGGTGATGTTGGCCAGCCAGGCGTCCAGATCATCGATACGGGCGGTGGGTCTGCCTAACGTGGCCATTGCGGCTTCCTCTTGTCAATAAAAGCCTGCACGCCCTCCTGCGCCACCGGATGAACCATGTTGCAGGCCATGGCCTGCCCGGCCAGCTGGTAGGCGGCGGCGATGCCGGTTTCCCGCTGCTGGTAAAACAGCGCCTTGCCGATGGCCACCGCCTCGCGCGGTTTGGCCAGTATCGCGACCACCATCTTCTCGACGGCGGCATCGAGCGCCTCGAGCGGCACCACCTGGTTGACCAGGCCGCGTGTGCGGGCTTCGTCGGCCGTGATGAAACCGCCGGTCAGCAGCATTTCCATCGCCTGCTTGGCGGGAATGTTGCGCACCAGCGGCACGCTGGGTGTGGCGCAGAACAAACCCACGTCGATGCCGTTGACACCAAAACTGGCCTGGCTGGCGGCGATGGCCAGGTCGGCTTGCGCCACCAGCTGGCAGCCGGCCGCCGTGGCCACCCCCTGCACCCGGGCCAGCACCGGCACCGGCAGGTTCTGGATCGTGAGCATCATGCGGGTGCATTGCGCAAACAGCTTCTGGTAGTAGTCCAGCTCGGGCCGGGCGCGCATTTCCTTGAGGTTGTGGCCGGCGCAAAAAGCCTTTCCCTCGGCGGCCAGCACGACCAGGCGCGCCGCAGGGTCGGCAGCCACAGCGTCCAGCGCGGCCTGCAGGGCGGCCAGCATCTCTTCACTCAGGGTATTGAAGGCTGCGGGACGGTTCAGCGTCAGCCAGTTCACGCCGCGGTCGTCGCGGGTATGCAGCACAGGGGCCGAAGAATCATTCATGCGGGGACTCTGGCGGTCTATAAATCGGCAAGCACGCGGATGTGCGCCTCCACGCTGCGCGCCAGTGCGCCCAGGTTGTAGCCGCCTTCAAGCGAGGAAACGATACGGCCCCTGGCATAACGCCTGGCCACGTCCTTGATGCGCATGGTGATCCAGGCGTAGTCCTGTTCGGTCAGGCCCATCTGGCCCAGGTCGTCTTCACGGTGGGCATCAAATCCGGCGCAGATGAAAATCATCTCCGGCTTGAACTCCTCCAGGCGCGGGATCCACATCATCTCGATCAGTTCGCGGATCTCCATGCCCTTGGTGTAGGCCGGCACCGGAAGGTTCACCATGTTGGCAGCCTGCGTTTCCGCACCGGTGTAGGGGTAATAGGGGTGCTGGAAAAAACTCACCATCAGGATGCGGTTGTCGCCGCGGATGATGTCTTCGGTGCCATTGCCGTGGTGCACATCGAAATCGACAATCGCCACACGTTTGAGGCCGTGCCGCTCGAGTGCATATTTGGCCGCCACCGCAATGTTGTTGAAATAACAAAAACCCATGGCCTTGTCGCGGCAGGCATGGTGGCCGGGTGGCCGCACGGCGCAGAAAGCGTTTTCCACCTCGCCCGCCATGACCGCATCGGTAGCAGCCAGGGTAGCACCAGCCGCGCGCAGGGCCGCTGTCCAGGTGTGCACATTCATCGAGGTGTCGGGGTCGATCTGCGCGTGGGTTGGCCCGCCGGCGAGAATTTCGTCGGCGAGCTGGTCGCTCAGGCCGCGCAGCGAGGCAATCAGCATGCGGCCATGCGCCAGCTCCAGGTCGCTGATCGACGCCAGGGGCGCCTCACGCCGGTCCAGCGCATCACCCACGCCGGTGATCAGCAGCCGGTCTTCAATCGCGTCGAGCCGCTCCGGGCACTCCGGATGCCCCGGTCCCATCTCATGCTTGCGACAGTCGGCATGGGTGAAGTACGCGGTGGCATTCATAACGGAAATTTTTGCGGTAAGGTTGATGGCATGAACGCGAAACAAAAAATTCAGGCGCTGTTGAATCAGCTTAACACGGTCATTGTGGGCAAGCCGGCCCAGGTCCAGGACTGCGTCGCCTGCCTGCTGGCCGGGGGGCATTTGCTGATTGAAGACGTGCCCGGTGTCGGGAAAACCACGCTGGCCCACGCGTTGTCGCGCTCCTTCGGCCTGCAGTTTTCCCGGGTGCAGTTCACCGCCGACCTGATGCCCAGCGACCTGACCGGCGTGTCCATCTACGAGCGGCAGAAGGAGAGTTTCGTCTTCCACCCGGGTCCGGTGTTCGCCCAGGTGCTGCTGGCCGACGAGATCAACCGCGCCAGCCCGCGCACGCAGAGCGCGCTGCTCGAGGCCATGGAAGAAAAGCAGGTCACCGTGGAAGGTGAAACCCGGCCGCTGCCGGTGCCTTTTTTCGTGATCGCCACACAGAATCCGCATGACCAGCTCGGCACCTACTCCCTGCCCGAGTCCCAGCTGGACCGCTTTCACATGCGCATCTCGCTGGGCTACCCGGACCGCGCCGCCGAGCGCCAGTTGCTCGGCGGTGGCGACCGGCGCGACATGGTCGAGCAGCTCGAGACCCTGCTGACGCCGCACGACCTGCTGGAACTGCAGCAGCAGGTGCTGCAGGTGTACGCCGCCGAGCCGCTGCTCAACTACCTGCAGGACCTGATCGCCGCCACACGCTCGGGCCAGTGGTTTTTGCAGGGCCTGAGCCCGCGCGCCGGCATTGCGGTGATGCGCGCCGCCCGCGCCCAGGCGTTTCTGAGCGGCCGCGACTATGTGGCGCCCGACGACGTGGTCGCCGTGCTGCCGCAAACCGCCGCGCACCGGCTGGTGCCGGTCACCAGTGCCGGCCGCGGCGCGGTCGAGCAGGTGCGCGCCATGCTCGAGGCCGTCCCCTTGCCATAAATATGACTCCCCCCCGAAGCGCCTTCGGCACCTCCCCCCCAGGGGGTCGCCACCAGCGGCCCGGCGGAGCCGGTTCCGCGGTGGCCCGCGAATGGAACCCGGTCTCGCTTGTGCGTGGTCGTTTCCAGCAATGGTGGCAAAGCCGCCTGCCCCTGAGCGACAGCGTGTTGCTGACCCAGCGCAATGTCTACATCCTGCCGACGCGCCCTGGGCTGATGCTGGCGCTGACACTGATGGTGCTGCTGGTCGCCTCCATCAATTACCAGCTCAACCTGGGTTACCTGCTGACCTTTTTGCTGGCTGGCAGCGCCGTCACCGGCATGCATGTGTGCCATGGCACGCTGCGCGGCCTGGCCATGAATTTGACAGCACCTGCACCCCAACACGCCGGGGCCGCAGCCATTGTTGATGTCAAGCTCACGAACACCCGGCGGACGGCCCGACACGGCATCGGCTTGAGCGTGCTGGGCGCACAGGACGGCCCCCATTGGGCCTGGACCGACGTACCGGCCGAAGGCAGCAGCACGGTGCAGGTGGCTTTCACGCCACCCCGGCGCGGCCTGCACCGCCTGCCCACCCTGACTGCCGAAACACGGTTCCCGCTCGGCACCTTTCGCGTCTGGACCATCTGGCGGCCGGCGGCGCAGCTGCTGGTCTACCCGGCGCCCGAACGCCAGCCACCGCCCCTGCCGCCGGGCGAACCGCGCGCCGGCGCGGCCAGCGCTGCGGCGCGGGTGCAGAGCAGCGGCGACTTCGACAGCGTGCGCAGCTACCGGCGCGGCGACCCGCTCAAGCTGGTGATGTGGAAAAAAGCCGCCAAGGCCGACGACCAGGGCAACGGCCTGGTGGTGCGCGATGCCCAGCAGGCCCAGCGCCACGAACTCTGGCTCGATTTTGTTCAGGCCGGATCGCTGGACACCGAAGCCAGGCTGTCGCGCCTGTGCGCCTGGTTGCTGCAGGCCGACAGGCTGGGCCTGAGCTACGGCCTGCGCTTGCCGGGCGTGCAGATCAAGCCTTCCAGCGGGGAGGCACACAAGCGCTTGTGCCTGGAGGCGCTGGCTTTATGTTGAGTTCTCCTGCCGTTCGGGGTGAGCCGGTTGAAGCTTTCTCTGCCTCCTGCGTTGGCGGTGTACCAACAAGCCGGGGGTTGCCCGGCGGCAACTCACTTTCTTTTGTCTCGCCAAAAGAAAGTAAGCAAAGAAAAGGCGACCCTGCTGTCTGCGACCCTCCTTCGCTGACGCTGCGGAGGGCAACCTGCGGTGCTCGGTCCAGCCGGGGCCGGGCTCGAACTCGCTTCGCTCAGACATTCTCCCGTCCTGATCCGTCTGGCCCTGCGCTCCTCGGCGCATACAGA
>JAUXPP010000155.1 GCA_030683705.1 Polaromonas sp.
CGGTCCAGCCGGGGTCGAGCTCGAACTCGCCTTCGGCTCAGACAATCGCTCGCCCTGATCCGTCTGGCCCTGCGCTCCTCGGCGCATACAGAAGGGTGGGGAGAGGAAGACCAATGCGGGGAAAAAATTCCGGAGTGCAGGAAGCGCAAAGCGCTTCCTGCACGGGAATCCCAAGCGGCGGTCATGTTTGCACGCGAGCGCAGCGCACGCGGCCAAATGAGGCTCCCTTCTCTCGCCCAGCGGGGCGAGGGAAGGGCGGGGGGTTGGGAGTGGGGAGTTGTAACTACTGCCGAGAGCGGACTACAGCCGGAGCGTGATGAAGCAAGGCCGTCGATTTATGAATCAAATCGACCTGTCAAAGGAGCGCCGCCGCCAGCAAAGCCAACCCCGATATCAACAACAAACCATCCAGCACATGCCCATGCGCCGCCGCGCTCATGCGCAGCACCAGCGCCTTGCCGGCAAAGGTGCCCGCCATCAGCGAGGCACCGAAGACCAGCCCTTGCAGGATCACCTCGACAGGCAAGGCGCCGAACTCGCGGAAGGTCACGACCTTGGCGATATAGATGAACAGCGAACTGGCCGCTTCCGTCGCGAGGAAGGCGCCCTTGAGCAGGCCGTAAGCCAGGAACACCGGCACACTGAGCGGGCCGGTGGAGAGCACGATGCCGGTGAGAAAGCCGATGACTGCGCCGGCGAGCGCGAGGTGCCATAGCCTGGCCTTCCACTGCAGGCGCGCCAGCAGGTGGCGCACAGGAATCATGGTGAGAAAAAACAGACCCAGCGAAATTTCAATGACGTTCGCGGGCAGGGCCAGCAGCGTGCGTGCGCCCAGGGCCGCGGCCGGCACGCCAGGCAGGGCATAGGCGGCGACCGCCTTCCAGTCCACCTCGCGCCACCAGGCCAGCACCCGCGAAAAATTGGCCATCAGCGCGGCGATGGCCATGATGGGCACCGCCTGTTTGGGCCCAAAGGCATGCACCAGCAAGGGCAACAGCAGGATGGACGAGCCGGTGCCGATCACGCCGCTCAGGCACCCGGCGGCAAAACCGGCGAGCAGGACAAGCAGATAGGTCACCATGCCTCAAGCCGGCCCAGGCGGCGCGCAACAAAAAGCCCCGAAGTCCGGGGCTTGTTGCAGATTCACCCCCATCACTGAATCACGATGGAAGCGCAAGGGCCAGGTTGATTTAACCGCCTTTGTGCGGGCGCTTGCCGGGGTTCTTTTTGCTGCGGGTCCAGGTGCCACGCTCCAGGCTGACCTTCTGGCCACGGCCGGCGGTGCGGGTCATGCCGGGTGCAGGAACGGGTTTGGGGGCGCAAATGTCGGCTTCGACGCGGATTTTTTTGGGCATGGAGGGCTCCGGGTTGGAAAAATGGCAGAACCCGGTATTTTAAGCCACCGGGACGCCGGCTGGGAGAAAGGCCGATTCGGCCTGGCTGGGCGGCCGGAATTCAGATCATGTCCAGCGCTGATGCCCCCGCAGGCGGCGGGAACAAGGCGTCGAGTTCTGCCTGTTGCGCGGCGTCCAGCTCGAACTCTGCCGCGGCCACGTTCTCGCGCAGCCGGTCAGGATCGCCGGTCTTGGGAATGGCCATCACATCGCCCTGGGCCAGCAGCCAGGCCAGCGCGGCCTGGCTGGCCGCCATGCCGTGGCGCTGCGCAAAGGTAGACAGCCCGCGGTGGCGCAACAGGCGCCCCTGCTCGATCGGCGAATAGGCCATGACCGGCAGGCGGCGTTCGCGCATCCAGGGCAACAAGTCCCATTCGATGCCGCGCCGCGACAGGTTGTAGAGCAGCTGGTTGGTCTGCACGCCCGGCCCGCCCGGCAGCGCCCACAGCTCCTGCATGTCGGCCATATCGAGGTTGCTGACGCCGTAGTGGCGGATCTTGCCGGCCTGCTGCAGCGCCGCCAGGCCTTTGAGCGTTTCGTCCAGGGGGATGCTGCCGCGCCAGTGCAGCAGGTAGAGGTCGATGCGGTCGGTGTTGAGCCGGCGCAGGCTGCGTTCACAGGCGGCGACCACGCCGGAGGCCGATGCGTTGTGCGGATAGACCTTGCTGACCACAAAGGCCTGGTCGCGCCGGCCCTGCAGCGCCTGCCCGACCAGCTTCTCGGCCAGTCCTTCGCCGTACATTTCCGCGGTGTCGATCAAGCGGCAGCCCAGGTCCAGCCCCAACTGCAAGGTGGCAATCTCCTGCGTCCGCAGCGCCGGGTTGTCGCCCATGCGCCAGCTGCCCATGCCCAGCGCAGGCACGGCTTCACCGCAAGGCAGGGTCACGGTTTTCATGGCGCTCACACGGCGGCGCGCAGCGGCAGGTTGACCAGCAGGTTCTGCGGCTTGAGCCTGAGCACGCGGTCGGCATTCATCATCAGGCCGAGGTAAACCGGCTTGCCGGCGACGTCGGCGCGCATCTCCTGCGGATCGTCAAAGTCCAGCCGGAACAGGCTGACCAGGCGCGACATGCGTTCGGCATCGACCTCGCGGCCTTCGTACAAATCATTGAGCAGCGCCGTCGACTCGATGTCCAGCCCCACATGCCAGCGCCAGGCCTCGTCATCGACCTTCTGCAGCGGCCGGATGGCGACGGCCACGCCGAGGAAATGTTTTACCCATTTTTCAAGCACACGCGCCAGCGCCTTCAGGCCCGAGCGTGCGCGCGTCATGGTGAACACCAGGCCATGGCTGAGGTCGTTGTTGATTTCGTGCGTCAGGTCCAGCAGGTAGCTGTGGCGCTCGCCGTCCTGCCAGTAAGCGGACGCATTGCTGTCGCCCAGCACCTGCATGTCAATGCTGCGCATCGGCGCCTTGGCCTCGGCCAGAAAGCGGCCGAAGTCGCCGAGACCGCCGTGCTCGTTGAGCATGTCGAGCCGGTCACGGTCGCCAGCCAGCACCTGGCCGTTCTCGGTGGAGATGCGCTGCGGCCGAAACAACATCTCGGCGGCACGCACCTCATAGGCATCGGTCGCGTCGTCCAGCAGGTTGCGCGTGATGGCCTGCGCCAGCAGGTCGACAAACAGCGGCGGGATGGCGATGCTGCCGGCGCGGAACAGGCCGAGGTAATACGCTTCCAGCGTGCCGGCGTCCAGCAGGCCGTCGCGAAAACGCAGGAACAGGCCGTAACTCTCACGCGCGTCCCCGTCCTGCACCGCCTGTAGCTCTGCCTCGCTCACCGGCCGCGATGGCGCGGCCTGCAGGGCTGCATGCAGGGCCTGTTCGTTCGCACACGATTCCGCCACCAGGGCCAGTTCGGGCCGCGCCAGAAACAGGCGTAAATAATCGTCGGTGGGCAGCAGCCAGCCACGCGGGTTGCGCTGGAGCCGGGTAAAACCGCTGGAGGGCCAGAAATCTTGCATGGGGACAATCCTCTCACATTGCCGGGCCGGCCTGTTTGCTCCTGTTTTGATAGCTCTCTACGCAAGCCGCACAAGCGCCAGAGGCCGATTTGATGCATAAAACCAGCACACATCACCGCAGCGGGAAAATCGACCTGTGGCCAGTGTTTTTCACTTTGCGTACAGTGGGACCCCACGCGCTGTGCCGCGCCAGATGGAGACCTGCCATGCGCCCTGCCCTGAAACCCGACCGCCGGACTTTTCCCGCCCTGCTGCTCGCCGGCCTGTGTGCAGGCGCGCTGCTGCCGGCCCATGCGCAGTTGCCCACCGTCACCACACGCACCGAAATCTGGAGCGGCAACGGCCAGCCTGTCGACAGGGACGCGCAGGACAGGGCGCAGTGGGACTACTGGCAGATGCAGCGCGAACAGCAGCGCCGCCAGCTCGAACTGACGCGCCAGCAGGACGCGCAGTTGCGGCAAAGCCAGGAATCGATAGGCCAGCGCGCCCTGCGCGAGCAGGCCCAGCGCAATGGCACGTATGCGCCCCCACCGCCCGGCCTCAGCGACCAGGAGCGCGTCTGGCGCGACCAGCAGCAGATGCAGCGTGAGCAGTGGCGCCAGCAGCGCGAGCAGACCCGCCAGGACGACCAGCGCATACGCCAGGAGAGCGAATCCCCGGGCCAGCGCGCGCTGCGTGAGCAGGCCCAGAACCGGCGCGAGCAGGGCCGCATGGCCGTCCCCCGCTAGGGAAGCGCTGAATAGGTCTAGCGGATGCCCGGCTGATGGCGCGCCGCAGGGGACTTGTTCAGCGCTTCCCCAATTCAACCGGCAGGCGCGGCGCTCCGGTAGCGCAGCGCCTCTTCCTCCAGCCAGGCGCGAAACAGCGCCAGCACCGTGTTGTCGGACTTCTGCTCGGGGTAGATGAAGTAATAACGCCGGTCGCTGACAAAGTCATGTTTCACCAGTTCGACCAGCCGCCCCTGCTTCAAGTCATCCTCGATCAGGAAACGCGGGATCAGCGCCAGGCCCTGGCCGTGGATGGCCGCTTCGGTGGTGATGGAAAACAGCTCCATACGTGCGCCGGCCAGGTCGCCCTCCACGACCAGCCCCAGCGAGGCGAACCACTGGCGCCAGGCATACGGCCGGGTGCTCATCTGCAGCAGCGGCAGGCCCTCGAGGTCGGCCGCCTTCAGCGTGCGCTTCGGTTGAACCAGCGCCGGGCTGCCGACGGCGACGATGCTTTCGTCCATCAGGAAACAGGACTCGGTGCCAGGCCAGCCGGCCTCCACAGCACAAATCGCTGCATCCAGCGCCGTATCGGCAAACAAAAAAGGCCGGGTGCGCGAGGACAGGTGGACGGTGATGTCGGGATGCAGCTTGTGAAACCGCGCCAGCCGCGGTACCAGCCAGCGCGCGGCAAAGGTCGGCACCACCCCGAGCTCCAGCGTGCCGCCGGCGCCGCCCCGGGCCATCATGTCCAGCGTGTCGCGCTCCACATCGTCGAGCCGCGAGCGCACATTGCGCGCATAACTGGCGCCGGCCTCGGTCAGCAACACGCCGCGTTTGGTGCGCCGGAACAGCTTGACGCTGAGGAAGTCTTCGAGACCCGCAATCTGGCGGCAGACCGCGCTTTGCGTGACCGAATGCTCCTCGGCGGCCTGGGTGAAGCTCTGATGCCGCGCGGCGGATTCGAACAGCGCGAGCGCGGTGGTGGAAGGAATGTTGCGGCGCATCTCGGCTCCTTGCCTGTTTCGGAGTTCTTTTTTGGCACAGATATGTGACAAAACATGGTTTGCGCAGGCGGCCCGCTCATCGTATGCTCAGGGATACCGTTAAATATCCGCCCGCCTGAGTTGCGATTTTCGCACACAGAGCCTCTTTCCTCACCTGGAGACCTTCATGAGCACTGCCACCAAAAAAGCCAGCTTCCACTGGGCCGACCCCTTGCTGCTGGACCAGCAACTGAGCGACGACGAACGCATGGTGCGTGAATCGGCGCGCGCCTACTGCCAGGACAAGCTCGCGCCGCGCGTGCTCGAAGCCTTCCGCCATGAAAAAACCGATGTGGCGATTTTTCGCGAGATGGGCGCGCTCGGCCTGCTGGGCGCGACCATTCCCGAGCAATACGGCGGTGCCGGCCTGAACTATGTCTGTTACGGCCTGGTGGCGCGCGAGGTCGAACGTGTCGACTCCGGCTACCGCTCCATGATGAGTGTGCAGTCCTCGCTGGTCATGGTGCCCATCAACGAGTTCGGTAACGAGGCCACCAAACAGAAATACCTGCCCAAACTCGCCAGCGGCGAATGGATTGGCTGTTTCGGCCTGACCGAACCCAACCACGGCTCGGACCCGGCCGGCATGTTGACCCGCGCGCGCAAGGTGGCCGGCGGTTATTCGCTGACCGGCAACAAGATGTGGATCACCAACAGCCCGATCGCCGACGTGTTTGTGGTCTGGGCCAAGGACGACGAAGGCTCTATCCGCGGTTTTGTGCTCGACAAGGGCAGCAAGGGCCTGAGCACGCCGGCGATCCACAGCAAGGTCGGCCTGCGCGCCTCGGTCACCGGCGAAATTGTCATGGACGAGGTGTTCTGCCCCGAAGAAAACGCCTTTCCCGAAGTGCGGGGCCTCAAGGGCCCGTTCACCTGTTTGAACTCTGCGCGTTACGGCATCGCCTGGGGCGCGCTGGGGGCGGCCGAGGACTGCTTCGACAAGGCGCGCCAGTACACCATGGACCGCAAGCAGTTCGGACGGCCGCTGGCCGCCAACCAGTTGATCCAGAAAAAACTCGCCGACATGCAGACCGAAATCGCGCTGGGCCTGCAGGGCTGTCTGCGCCTGGGCCGCATGAAGGACGAGGGAACCGCAGCGGTGGAAATCACCTCGATCATGAAACGCAACTCCTGCGGCAAGGCGCTGGACATTGCACGCATGGCCCGCGACATGCTGGGCGGCAACGGCATCAGCGACGAGTTCGGCGTGGCGCGCCACCTGGTGAACCTCGAAGTCGTCAACACCTACGAAGGCACGCACGATGTGCATGCGCTGATCCTGGGCCGCGGCATCACCGGCATCTCGGCCTTCTCCTGAAGCCATGAGCAATGCTGAGCTGCGCCCGCCGCCGCTGACCGGCGTGCGGGTGCTGGACCTGTCGCGTGTGCTCGCCGGTCCTTGGGCCGGGCAGTTGCTGGCCGACCTGGGCGCCGATGTGGTCAAGGTCGAAAAACCCGGCGCCGGTGACGACACGCGCGCCTGGGGTCCGCCGTATCTGAAGGATGAATCCGGCCGCGACACCAGCGAAGCGAGCTACTTCCTCTGCGCCAACCGCAACAAACGTTCGGTCGCCATCGACATCGCCTCGCCCGAGGGCCAGGCGCAGGTACGCGCACTCGCGCAGCAGGCCGACGTGCTGCTGGAAAACTTCAAGGTCGGCGGCTTGCAGCGTTACGGCCTCGACTACGCGAGCCTGAAGCAAGCGAATCCGCGCCTGGTCTACTGCTCGATCACCGGTTTCGGCCAGACCGGGCCGTATGCGGCGCGCGCCGGTTATGACTTTTTGATCCAGGGCATGGGCGGGCTGATGAGTGTGACCGGCCAGCCCGATGGCGAACCCGGCGCCGGGCCGCAAAAAGTCGGCGTGGCCCTGACCGACATCATGACCGGGTTGTACGCCACGATTGCGGTGCAGGCGGCGCTGGCTGAACGCGCAACATCCGGCCTGGGCCAACACATCGACCTGGCGCTGCTGGACGTACAGATCGCCTGCCTGGCCAACCAGGCCTCCAACTACCTGGCCGGTGGCCTGGTGCCGCGCCGCATGGGCAACGCGCACCCCAACATCGTGCCCTACCAGGCGTTTCCGACCGCCGACGGCGACATCATCCTGGCGGTGGGCAACGACGGCCAGTTCGCCAAGTTTTGCGTCGTGGCCGGCCATCCCGAGTGGTCCAGCGATGAACGTTTTGCCAGCAATGCCCAGCGGGTGGCGAACCGCGCGGTGCTGGTGCCGCTGCTGCGCCAGGCGACGGTGATGCGCACCTCCACGGACTGGATAGCCGCGCTGGAAGCCGCCGGCGTGCCCTGCGGACCGATCAACCGTATCGATGAGGTGTTTGCCGACCCGCAAGTGGTCGCGCGTGGCCTGCAGATCGCTTTGCCGCATGCCCTGGCCGGCAGCGTGCCGCTGGTGGCCAACCCGATCCGCCTGTCGGGCTCGCCGGTGGCCTACCAGCGCCCGCCGCCGCTGCTCGGTGAACACACCGAAGAAGTGCTGGCGCAGTGGCTGGGGGCGGCAGCCGCGGCCTGATTGCCCTGCATCACCCCGCACCGTTCGGGCTGAGCTCGTCGAAGCCTGCTGCTCATCATCAAGCCCTTCAACAGGCTCAGGTCGAAGGGTCAAAGCCGGTGAAAGCTTGCAGGCTTGTTGCGCTTCGAGCGAGCCGGGTCTCGCCCCGGCGGGCGAGGCACTTTTCTTTGCGTCGCCAAAGAAAAGTACCCAAAAGAAAGGCGACCCGATGGTCTGGGTCCCTTCGCTTCGCTACGGGCAACCTGCGGTGCTCGCCGAAAACGGGGTCGAGCTCGAACTCGCTTCGCTCAGACAATCGCTCGCCCTGATCCGTTTTCGGCTCCGCTCCT
>JAUXPP010000160.1 GCA_030683705.1 Polaromonas sp.
GGCCTCATTCCGGATCACGATCTCACGGATCGGCAATTGCACGTCGGCCGACATGCGCCAAGCCCAACCGACAGACAAGGTCAGCACCGCCACGGTCAGCACCACCGCCAACCAGATACGAACATACAAATGCGAGGTGAAGCGAGACCACATTTGCTGAACCTCAGTCTTGTTGCCGCGCAAAGACGTAGCCAACACCGCGCACCGTCAAGATGCGTTTTGGGTCTTTGGCGTCGGCTTCAATGGCGCTGCGGATGCGCCCCATGTGCACATCAATCGAGCGGTCAAAGGCTTCGAGTTCACGGCCGCGCACGGCTTCCATGATCTGGTCGCGGCTGAGCACGCGGCCGGCGCGTTCGGCCAGCGCGACCAGCAGGTCGAACTGGTAGGACGTCAGATCGCAGGTCTTGCCGCCGACCTGTACGGTGCGCGCATCACGGTCGATTTCGAGCGAACCGAAACGCATGGTTTTCTGCGAACCGGCGGCGGCGCCGGTTTCGCCGCCGCGGCGCAGAACGGCGCGTATGCGGGCCAGCAGCTCGCGTGGCTCGAAAGGTTTGGGCAGGTAGTCGTCGGCGCCGATTTCCAGGCCGACGATGCGGTCCATCGGGTCGCCCTTGGCGGTCAGCATCAGCACCGCGGTGCGGGCGCTGTCGCCGCCGAGATTCTTGATGCGGCGGCAGACCTCCAGTCCATCCATGTCGGGCAGCATCAGGTCCAGGATCACCAGGTCGGGTTTGCTGCTTTCCAGCGCCTCCAGCCCCCTGGCGCCGTCCACCGCATGGGTGAAGCCGTAGCCCGACTTGCTCAGGTATTCGCCGACCATGGCGGCCAGGCGGGTGTCGTCCTCGATCATCAAGAGTTGTTGCGTCATGGTCTGGCTCGCTGGACGTTGTGAGGATGCAGGGCCAGTGTAGCCACTGGCGGGCCGGCTGTCGTCAGGCGCGAGCACATCGGGCCCCCTGAAAGGGCTGGGGCCGTCGGCCGGGTGGCTGGTGCTGCTGCGGTGGTCGGTCATGGTGTTCTCCCTCGTAAACCAGACAGACCATGCTGCGCCCGCCGCAACAAGTCGGGTTGAAGCGGCTGTAAAGTTAGGTAAACCGTGACCCGTCGGGCGTCGGAGTGCTACGAATTTAATAGCTGCTTACGCTCACCAGTCATGGGTTGGAGGGCGATTTCATGCCGGCTCCATGCGCGAGGCCAGCCACACCAGCAGCAGCACGGGAATACCCAGCAGCGCCGTCGCTGTGAAAAAGTGGCTGTAGCCGAAGCTGTCCACGTAACTGCCGGAATAACCGGCCAGGAATTTCGGCAGCAGCAGCATCATGGAGCTGAACAGCGCGTACTGGGTCGCCGAATAGTTGATGTTGGTCAGGCTCGAGAGGTAGGCAATGAAGGCCGCCGAGGCGATGCCGCTGGACAGGTTGTCGGCCGAGATCACGAAGATCAGCGCGTTGACATCGTGGCCGAGCGAGCCCAGCCAGGCAAACAGCAGGTTGCTGCCGGCGCTGAGCACCGCGCCCAGCATCAGCACCTTCATCACGCCGAAACGCATGGCCAGCGCGCCGCCGGCAAAGGCGCCGACCAGCGTCATGATCACGCCGTAAATCTTGGTGACGTAGGCGACTTCGTCCTTGGTGTAGCCCATGTCGACATAAAACGGGTTGGCCATGATGCCCATCACCACGTCGCTGATGCGGTAGACCGCAATCAGCGCCAGGATCAGCAGCGCGTGTTTGCCGTAGCGGCGCAGGAAGTCGGCAAACGGGTCCACCAGCGCACCCTTGAGCCATTCGGCGGCATTGCGCGCCGGTGGCATCTCGCGCGCAGCCGGTTCCGGCGAAAACAGCACCGTCACCATGCCCAGCAGCATGGACGCGGCCATCACCAGGTAGGCGGCCTGCCAGGCGCCGTGCTGGTAGCTGCCCGCGCCCGGCACTTCGGCGCGCGCGGCGATCCACAGCACGCCGGCGCCGGCCCAGATCATCGCGATGCGGTAACCGGTCTGGTAGGTGGCGGCCAGCGCCGCCTGGCGCTTCACATCGGCCGACTCGATGCGGAAGGCGTCCAGCGCAATGTCCTGGGTCGCCGAGGCAAAGGCCACGGCCAGCGCGCACCAGACCACCGGCAGCAACGCGGCCCGCGGATCGGTCAGCGCCATGCTGACCAGCGCGGCCATGATGACGGCCTGTGACAGCAGCAGCCAGCTGCGCCTGCGCCCGAGCAGGCGTGTCAGCAGCGGAATCGGCAGCCGGTCCACCAGTGGGGCCCAGACCCACTTGAAGCCGTAAGCCAGCCCGACCCAGCTCAGGTAGCCGATGGTGGTGCGGTCGATGCCGGCCTCGCGCAGCCAGAAACTCAGGGTACCGAAGACCAGCAGCAGCGGCAGGCCGGCAGAAAAGCCCAGCAGCAACATGCGCAGCGTGGGCGCCTCAAGGTAAACCCGTAGCGTTTCGCCCCAGGTCGGTTTGGGTGCAGGGCTTTCGGGCGGAAGAGCGACGGCTGAATGCGGCGGCGGCTGACGCGCGGCCTGCGGATTCTCGGATACGGTATCACTCATGCGGGAATAATACGCTGTGACCCAATCCGGAGATGCCATGAGACTTGCTTCCAAGCTGAACCTTGCCGCCCTGTCCGCGGCCCTTTTGCTGGGCGCCGTCCCCGCCCTGGCCCAGAACGAGGGGGTGCAGGTCGGCGGCAATTCCGGCTTCACCAGGCTGGTGCCGGCCGAGGAAATCGAGCAGGCCGCCAGGCAGCAGTACGCCAAGATGATGCAGGAGGCGGCGGCGCAGAATGCGCTGGCCCCTCCGGGCAACGCCCAGTTGCAGCGCCTGCGCCGGATTGCCCAGCGCATCATTCCGCACGCCGAAGCCTGGAACCCGCGCGCCAGGGCCTGGCAGTGGGAGGTCAACCTGATCGGCAGCAAGCAGATCAATGCCTTCTGCATGCCGGGTGGAAAAATAGCGTTTTACACCGGCATCCTCGAGCAGCTGCAACTGACCGACGACGAGGTGGCGATGATCATGGGCCATGAGATGGCGCACGCGCTGCGCGAGCATGCGCGTGAGCGCATGGGCAAATCGGCCGCGACCAGCATAGGCGCCAGTGTGCTGTCCCAGCTCTTCGGCCTGGGCGACCTGGGCCAGACGGTGGCCAGCTACGGTGTGCAACTGCTCAATTTGCGTTTCGGCCGCGAAGATGAATCCGAGGCCGACCTGGTCGGCATGGAACTCGGCGCGCGCGCAGGCTTCAATCCGCGTGCCGGCATCACGCTGTGGCAAAAAATGGCCGCAGCCAACAAGAATGCGCCGCCCCAGTGGCTGAGCACCCACCCGGCCGGCGGCACCCGGATTGCGGACATGGAGCGCAACCTGCCGCGTGTGGTGCCGCTGTACGAGCGCGCACGCAAGGGATGAGCCTGACGGGCCGGCAAGCCCGGCATCCGGGTTTGCCCGGAGCGGCGCTGCGGTAAGCTGCGTTTTCCACCATGAGTTCAAGCTCGCCCGACACTGCTGCTGTGCCCGAGCCGTTGACGGCGCGTATGTTGTCCTGGCTGCAATCGCTGCGCCCGGGGCGCACCCGCATCAACGCGCGCGAGCGCTGGCGCATCGTCCTCGGCTCATTTCTGGGCATCCTGCTGGTCGGGGGGCTCAGCCATCTGGCCGGCGGGGCGACGCTGGACGCCCTGCCCTGGCTCGTGGCGCCCATGGGTGCCAGCGCCGTGCTGGTATTCGGCGTGCCGTCCAGCCCGCTGGCCCAGCCCTGGTCGGTGGTCGGCGGCAACACGCTGTCGGCGCTGGTCGGCCTGGCCTGCGCGCGCTGGCTGGGGCCGCCCGAGCTGGCCGCCGCGGTCGCCGTGGGCACGGCCATCGGTCTGATGCTGGCGCTGCGCTGCCTGCACCCGCCCGGCGGCGCGTCGGCGCTGATGATGGTGCTGGGCGGCATCACCGATCCCTGGTTCGCGCTGTTTCCGGTGCTGCTCAATTCCGTGTTGCTGGCTGGCGCCGGCATCGCCTGGAACAACGCCACGCGGCGGCCTTATCCGCACGCACAGCGCCCGGCGCCGGCGGGCGCCGGCAAGCCGCCCCAGGTGAGTGATGCCGAAGCCGATCTTGACGCGGTGCTGGCGCGTTACAACCAGGTGCTGGATGTCAGCCGCGATGACCTGCAGGCCCTGCTTGAACAGGTGAAGTGGCAGGCGTACCAGCGCAAGCTGGCCGGCGTGCGCTGTGCGGACGTCATGTCGCGCGACCTGGTCACGGTCACGCACAGCACGCCGCTGGAAGATGCGTGGGCCCTGCTGCGCGAGCGCCGCATCAAGGCGCTGCCGGTGGTGGACGCGGACTTCCGCATTGTTGGCATTGTCACGCTGGCCGACTTCATGCGCGCCGCGGAACTGCAGGGCCAGGGTTACCAGGGCATGGATGCGCGGCTGCGCAAGCTGCTGGGCGCCGTCGGCCCGTCCGGCAAGCCGCCGGTGGTCGGGCAGATCATGACGCGGCAGGTGCGCGTCGCCGGCATGCAACGTTACCTGGTGGACCTGGTGCCGCTGTTCGGCGGTTCCGGTCACCACCACCTCCCCATCATCGGCGACGACGGTCGGCTGGTCGGCATCATCACCCAGTCGGACATGGTGGCCGCCCTGTTCGAGCCGCCGGCAGCCCCCCGGGAGCCCGCGCCATGAGCACGCCGCAGGAACAGTTTCGCGCCTTTCTCGACCTGCAGCGCGCCGATTACCGGCGTGCGCTACCGGAAAAACTGGCGCAGCTTCAGGCGTCGTGGCAGGCGCTGGATGCGGCTGCTGCGCCGCCCGCACTGGACGGCCTGGAGCGCCAGGCGCATACCCTGGCCGGCACCGCCGGCACGCTGGGATTTCGCGAACTGGGCCTGGCTGCCAAATCGCTCGAAGAGTTGCTGGCCCGGGCTGGCCAGGGTGGTGGGGCGCTCACGCCTGTGCAGCGTACGGAGATTTCGCAGGCCCTGGCGGCGTTGCTGGCCAGCCTGCCTGGCGACTGAGCGGGTAGACTGGCGGCAGCATGGGGTCTGGACCGCATGCCTGCCGTTGAGACTGACAAGGACGACTGAATGCCCAAACCACTTGCCCGCATCCTGTATGTGGAAGACGAACCCGATATCCGCATGGTTGCCCAGATGGCGCTGGAAGCCGTCGGCGGCTTCACCGTGATCGCCTGCGCGTCGGGCAGCGAGGCGCTGGCCGCGGCGCCCACGGCCAGCGCCGACCTGCTGCTGCTGGACGTGATGATGCCGGGCATGGACGGCCCCAGCACCCTGAAGGCCCTGCGCGACTTGCCGGCGACGGCGCAGACGCCGGTGATTTTCATGACCGCCAAGGTGCAGGCCGCCGAGGTGGCCCAGTACATGGCATTGGGCGCCCTCGATGTGATCCACAAGCCCTTTGATCCGATGGAGCTGGCGGCCCAGATCGGGCGCATCTGGGAGCGCAGGGGCGGCTGAGCCGCGGCTGATCGCTGTCCTCCGGGACGGCGCATGAAAGTTTGGGGACAATAGGCCCATGCCAGATCCCAGCCCCGGCGCCGACACGCTTCCCGCTTCCTCGCCCGGGACGCCACCCCTGTCCGCCTGGGCGCCGCTCGCCTCGCCGGTGTTCCGCATGTTGTGGTTCACCTGGCTGGCCGCCAACATCTGCATGTGGATGAATGACGTGGCGGCGGCCTGGCTGATGACCTCGTTGACCACCTCGCCGATCTGGGTGGCCCTGGTGCAGTCCGCCTCGACCCTGCCGGTGTTCCTGCTGGGCCTGCCCAGCGGGGCGCTCGCCGACATCCTGGACCGGCGGCGTTATTTCATCATCACGCAGTTCTGGGTGGCGGCCGTGGCGGTGATCCTGTGCATCACCATCGTGATGGGCGGCATGACCGCGCCGCTGCTGCTGGCGCTGACCTTTGCCAACGGCGTGGGGCTGGCGATGCGCTGGCCGGTGTTCGCTGCCATCGTGCCCGAACTGGTGCCGCGCACGCAATTGCCGGCTGCGCTGGCGCTCAATGGGCTGGCCATGAATGCCTCGCGCATCATCGGGCCGCTGGTGGCGGGCGCGCTGATCGCCGGCGCCGGCAGCGAGTATGTGTTTGTGCTCAACGCCGTGTTGTCGCTGATTTCGGGTTTTGTCATCATGCGCTGGCGCCGCGAACATGTGCCCAGCCCGCTGGGCCGCGAGCGGCTCATCAGCGCCATGCGTGTCGGCGTGCAGTTTGTGCGCCAGTCGGCGCGCCTGCGCGCCGTGCTGCTGCGCGTGGCGCTGTTTTTCTTCCATTCGACCGCGCTGCTGGCCTTGTTGCCGCTGGTGGCGCGTGGCCTGGGTGGCGGCGCCGGCACCTTCACCTTGCTGCTCGCGTCCATGGGCGGCGGCGCGATCGCGCTGGTGTTTGTGTTGCCGCGGCTGCGCCAGCGCCTGTCGCGCGACGCGCTGGTGCTGGGCGGCGTGCTGCTGCAGTCGGTGGCCACTGCGCTGGTGGCGGTCGCGCCCCATGTCTACATCGCCGCGCCGGCGATGGCGCTGGCCGGCGCGGCCTGGCTGGCCACGGCCAACACCCTGAGTGTGTCGGCCCAGGTCGCGCTGCCCGACTGGGTCCGGGCACGCGGCATGTCGATTTTCCAGATGGCCATCATGGGCGCCAGCGCTGCCGGGGCCGCTGTCTGGGGCCAGGTGGCCACGGTGAGCAGTGTGCCGACCGCCATGCTGGTGGCGGCCCTGACCGGCGCGCTGGCGAACTTCGCCGCCCAGTGGTTCTTCAAGGACCGCAGCATCGAGGAAGACATGACGCCCTCGCGCGAGTTCAAGGCGCCCAGTGCCGAAGCGCCACCCTTGACCGGTCATGTGCGCGTCAGCATCGAGTACCGGATCGACCCGGCCAAGGCGGCGGAGTTTCGCGCCCTCATGCAGGAAAGCCGGCGCAGCCGCCTGCGCCAGGGCGCGCTCGCGTGGGAATTGCTGCGCGACATCTCCGACCCGGGCCGCTACATCGAGCAGATCACCGACGAGTCGTGGACCGAACACCTGCGGCGCTTTGACCGCGTCACGGCGGGTGACGTGGCGCTGCGGGACCGCAAGCTGGCCTTTCATTTGCCGGATGCGCCGCCGGTGGTGTCGCGGAGTGTGGTGGAAGGATGACTTTTTTGCTGCACCACGCTGCGACCCCGGCTCGCGTCGGGCAGCAGGACTGAACTCCCCACTCCCTCCCCTAGCCCCTCCCTCGCCCCGCTGGGCGAGGGAGGGGGACTTCATGTGGCCGCGTGCGCTGCGCTCGCGTGCAAACATGACGGTCTGTTGGGATTCCCGTGCA
>JAUXPP010000161.1 GCA_030683705.1 Polaromonas sp.
CCTGGTGCTGCGCGTCGAGCGGACGTTGAAGGCCTTGATACGGGACGCGGGTGTCGACGCGAAAAGCATTGATACCGTGTTTTTTACCGGCGGCTCGAGCAGCGTACCCCTGCTGAGACAGACCCTATCCGCACTTTTACCCGATGCGAGACGGGTGGAGGGCGACCTTTTTGGAAGCATCGGGGCCGGCCTTGCACTGGACGCCCGGCGCAAGTTTCGTTGAGACGGCGCGAACCCTCCTTTTCAAGGCACACGCTGGCGAGCCTGTTGATCGACCGCTCCGCCGATGATCGCCAGTGGCAGCGTGCCGTGGCGCAGCCCGCGTTGAAATAGGCAGACGCTGTGACCGCGGCCCCACCACCGTTGACAATCAGGCTTTCTCGAGCAGCTGATTGACCCGACGCACGTACGCTGCCGGGTCTTCCGGCAAGCCACCCTCGGCCAGCAGCGCCTGGTCAAACAGAATTTGTGCGAGGTCGTCAAAGTTGTCGCTGGCTTCGAGCTTGCGAACCAGCGGGTGCTGCGGATTGACTTCCAGCACCGGCTTGACTTCGGGTACGGCTTGACCCGCCTGCTTGAGCATTCGGGCCAGTTGGGTGGACATATCGCCGTCCTGCACCACCAAACAGGCGGGCGAATCGACCAGACGTGTGGTGGCCCGAACATCTGCAGCTTTGTCTTTCAGCGCTTCCTTCAGTCTGTCCAGCACGGGCTTGAACTGGGCTTGCGCTTCTTCAAGCGCCTTCTTCTCATCCTCATCCTGAAGCTGGCCTAAATCCACGGCACCCTTGGCGACCGATTGAAGCGGTGTGCCGTCAAACTCGGGCAGGTAATTCAGGGCCCACTCGTCCACGCGGTCAGCCATCAGCAGAACTTCAATGCCCTTTTTTCGGAATATCTCCAGCTGCGGGCTGCTTTTGGCGGCCGCCAGCGTGTCGGCCGTGATGTAGTAGATCGCGCTCTGGCCCTCTTTCATGCGGGCCTTGTAGTCAGCAAAGCCAACGCTGACGGTGTCGGTGGTGGAGCTGACAAAGCGCAACAGTTTGGCAAGACGATCACGGTTCGCGAAGTCCTCGCCCAGGCCCTCCTTGAGCACCGCGCCGAATTCGTTGTAGAACATGCTGAATTTTTCAGGCTCGTTGGCCGCGAGATCTTCAATCATCGACAGCACGCGCTTGGTACAACCTTCGCGAATGGCCTTCACGGCGCGGCTTTCCTGCAGCAGCTCCCGCGACACGTTCAGCGGCAGGTCCGCCGAGTCCACTACACCCTTGACGAACCTCAAATAGGTCGGCAGCAGGGCCTGCGCCTCGTCCATGATGAAGACCCGCTTCACGTACAGCTTGACGCCCGCCGCCTTGTCGCGGTTGAACAGATCCATCGGCGCCTTGCCGGGGATGAACAGCAACTGGGTGTATTCGGTCGAGCCCTCGACCCGGTTGTGCGTGGTCGCCAGCGGCGGCTGGCTGTCGTAACTGATCTGCTTGTAGAACTCGTCGTACTGCTCCTGCGTGATGTCCTTCTTGGCACGCGTCCACAGCGCCGCCGCCTGGTTCACGGTTTCCCACTCGTCGGTGGTGACCATCTCGCCGGGCTGGTCGTTCTCACCCTCTTTCCACTCTTCCTTCTTCATCAGGATGGGCAGCGAGATGTGGTCGGAGTACTTGCTGATGATGCTTTTGAGCTTCCAGGTGTTGAGGTACTCGCTGGCGTCGTCCTTGAGGTGCAGGATGACACTGGTGCCGCGCTCGGCACGGTCTATCGTTTCCACCTCGAAGTCGCCGGTGCCGGCGCTGCTCCAGCGCACGCCTTCAGCGGCGGGCAGGCCGGCGCGGCGGCTTTCCACCGTGATTTTGTCGGCAACGATGAAGCCCGAATAAAACCCGACGCCGAACTGGCCGATCAATTGCGCGTCGTTTTTCTGGTCGCCCGAAAGTTTGGCCATGAAGTCGCGCGTGCCGCTTTTGGCGATGGTGCCCAGGTGCTCCACCGCTTCGATCTGCGACAGGCCGATGCCGTTGTCGGTGATGGTGATGGTTTTGGCCGCCTTGTCGAAGCTGACACGCACTTCGAGATTCGGCGCGTTTTCGTAGAGGGCGGCGTTGTTCAGGCCCTCGAAGCGCAGCTTGTCGCAGGCGTCCGAAGCGTTGGAGACCAGTTCGCGCAGGAAGATGTCGGGGTTGGAATACAGCGAGTGCGTGACCAGCTTGAGCAGCTGGGCAACTTCGGCCTGGAAGGAAAGGGTTTGCTTGCTCATGGTGATGGTGATGGGTTCTTGAAATCAGGGGAATAAGACAAACGCCCCTGGAGCTAGGGGCGTTTTGCGGCTATTTCAAGCCCTGATTATCGCGCCAGCCGTACCGGGCTGCGGCCGGCCCGGCGTGGCCGCGCGTACCCGCCACAAAAAAGCCCGGGACCAGGCCCGGGTTTTTCAGGAGAAGGCTGCCAGGCAGCCGGTGCTCAGCCGCGGCCGGGGGCGCTGTCAGCCAGCGCAGCCGAATGCGTCTGCAGGGCTTCGGCACGCACATCGGCGCGGTTGCGCGCGGCGGCTGTAGAAGCGGTGGCGACTGCCGAGCCGCCATCCACATGGGCGCTGGCGGTGACGGGACCCTGGCGGGCCGTCAGGGCCTGGGCGCGGACGTCGGCGCGCGAGACGCTGCTCACGGTGCTGACCTGGGGCGTATCGATGCCACCGTCGGCGCCGGCGGCGAAAGCGTTGACGGAAGCGAAGCTGGCAGCAGCGATCAGGGCGGAAGCGAAAAATTTCGTGTTCATGATGGAGAAGTCCTTGTGCAAAGTTGATAAACATTCCGGGCGGGGCGGGACTGTTTTCCACATCCCCTGGTCCGGTCTCGGTGAGTCGTTTATTGATTGCGTCTCATCGATGAATCAACTGTAGGCGCCGCCAATTAGGCGGTCATGAGCGAAGTCTTAGCTGGGGATGAGCAAAGCGCTCAGAGCGTTTCGACCCGCGCGATCAGGCCGCTGCGGTCGTCGCGGTTGCGCAGCGTGATGCGCATGCCGCAACGCTGGGCGGCCGACTGCGCAATCGCCAGGCCCAGCCCGCTGCCGCGCGTATCGCCGCCGGGCACGCGGAAGAAGCGGTCGAACACGCGGCCCAGCAGCTCCGGCGGAATGCCCGGGCCGGTGTCCACCACCTCGATGGCCAGCTTGCCCTGCTGGCTCAGCACACGCACATCCACCATCGCGCCTTCCGGCGAGTAGCGCAGCGCGTTTTCGATCATGTTGTCGACCACGCTGCGCAGGTCGGCGCTGGAGCAACTCAGCATCGCGGCGTCCACCGGCACGTCCGATGTTTCCAGCCCCAGATCGATGCGGCGCTGGTCGGCCAGCGCAATCAGGGTGTTGATGCTGTCGTGCAGCACCTGGTGCACGTTGACCGGGCTGCGTGTGGCCTCAGGCGCCGACTCCTGGCGCGACAGCCGCAGCAGCTGGTCCACCAGCCGCTGGGCCCGCAACACACCGGCCTCGAGCTGGGCAAAACGCTGGGCCGGCGCACCGGCCGCAAAATCGCCGCGAAGGTTCTCCAGTTGCAGGCTCACCGCCGTGATCGGCGTTCGCAACTCATGGGCAGCGTCCTGCACAAAACGCCGCTGCGTGGCAAAGGCATCGCGCAAGCGCGTCAGCAGGCTGTTGAAGGAATGCACCAGCGGCGCGATCTCGCGCGGCACGCGGTCCAGCGGCAGCTCGGTGATGCTGTGTTCGTCCTGCGCCGAGGCCTGGCGCGCGATGTCGGCAATGGCCCGCGACATCATGGCCGCCACGCACCAGAGGATGAAAGCGGACAGCGGCAGCAGCACCAGCACCGGCAGGATGGCGACACCTACCCGCTCGGCCGCAAGGTGCCTGCGAAAGTCTCCGCTTTGCAGCACCTGAACACGGCGCGGCCCGTTCGCCTCATTCATGCCCGTGGTGTACACGCGCCACGGCGTACCATCGGCCCGAACATTGTGAAAGCCGGCACCCGACTGCAGCTGCGCGGGCATATCGGGCCACGAGTTGGAGCGGACCTGGCCGGCGGCATCGAACACCTGCACCACGTAGCTGCCCCACTTGTGAACCCGTTCGCCTGTCAGCGGCGGCAGCATCACGTCCTGGCCCTGCGTCACAATGGATTCGCCCAGCAACTGCATCTGGTCATCCATGAAGGTGTTAACCATGCGGTTGTAGCTCCAGTAGGCAAAGCCGGCCGAAGCCGCGCCCACCAGCAAAAACACCGGCAGCAGCCACAACAGCAGCGCGCGGCGCAGCGAACACAGCCGACCCGCGGGGAAAACGTGAATCATCATGTGCCGTCTCCGGTGGAAGATGCGGATGTGGCCGCAGGCGCCGTCGCGGTGATGCGCCAGCCGAGGCCGCGCACATTGCGGATCACGTCTGCGCCGAGTTTTTTGCGCATGCCGTGGTTCAGCACGTCCACCGCATTGCTCATCACTTCCTCGCCCCAGCCGTAGATGCGGTTTTCGAGCTGGTCGCGCGACAGGATGGCGCCGGGCCGCTCCAGCAGCGCATGCAGCAGCGCGTACTCACGCGCCGACAGGGCCGAGAGTTCACCATTGACCTGCACCTCGCGCGTGGTCAGGTCCAGCTTGACCACCTCGTTGCCGATCACCGAATGTGCGCTGCCGTCGCGGCGCCGGATGATGGCACGCATGCGCGCCAGCAACTCGCCGAATTCATAGGGCTTGACCAGGTAGTCGTCGGCGCCCAGGTCCAGCCCGCCTATGCGGTCCTGCAGGCCGTCGCGCGCGGTGAGCACCAGCACCGGCGTCGCGTCGCCGCGGGTTCTCGCCTGGCGCAACACCTCCATGCCGTCACGCTTGGGCAGGCCCAGGTCGAGCAGCACGCAGGCATAGTTGCCGTCGGCCAGCGCGCTTTGCGCCAGCATGCCGTCACGCACCCAGTCCACCGACCAGCCATGGGTTTCCAGCGCCTGCTGCAGGCTGCGGCCTATCATGTCGTCGTCCTCGACCAGCAGCACACGCATCAGACGCTCCGTTGCTGCGGCCGCGAGCCGTCCCAGCGCGCCTGCTGCCGGGCCGCTGCCACCAGCAGGGCACCGGCGCACAGCAGCGCGGCCATGCCGGCGAGGTTCAGGTACAGCGCAGTGGTCGCGCCGAAATCCGGCGTGGCCAGCGCGATGCCGACAAAACCGGCCTGGCTCAGCAGGCCCGCAATCACCACGGCGGGGCGAATCCCGCGGAACAGCGCCGCGCCCAGCAAGGCCGCAGCCAGCACGGCAATCAGGAACTGGTGATGCAGCAGCAAGGCCCCGTCGGCGGGCGGCAAGGCCCACAACACGAGGGCAGCGATCAGGCCAACGGCGAACAAAATAGCGCGGGCAAGGTGTTCAGGCAAGGTGTCCATGGCGGGCAGGGATGTGATGGTGGAAGCTCTATCTTGGCCCGGCTCAATTAGCTCCGCATTAGGAAAGGCTGCGCGCGGCCGACCGCGTTCAGGCCAGCCAGCGCAGCAGCTGCGCCGCCACCTGCGGGCTATGCATCAGCGCGATGTGGCCGGTGTCCGCCGCCATGTATTGCCGCTCGGCTGGAAAGCCCAGGCTGCGCGCCGCGTCGGCGTGCTGACCCAGCGCGCTGCCCAGCGGCACCAGCCCGTCGCCCAGCGCCGCATCCAGCCCGGCACCCCTGCCCGCGGCAGGCACGGCCCCCAGCGTTGCCGCCACCGCAAAACAGGCCACACCCTGCGGCAGCGGTACCGGCTGCCGTCCGTCGGGACCGGCGGCAAAGCGGTCGGCATCCTGCCAGTCGGCGGGCAACACGTGGCCGTAACGCAGGTCGGTGATGCCGGCGCTGCGCAGCTGGCCGATGGCTGCGAACGGACGCGTGACCGGGTTGCTGCCGAGCGCGGTGTCGACCCAATTGCCGAGTTTTTCCAGCGGCGCGCCGTGGTGCGGCGTGCCCAGGCAGACCAGGTGTTTCAGCTGCTGCGGCCACTTGAGGCCGGTGGACGCCGCGCTGTGGCAGGCGGCGCGCGCCACCAGCCCACCCATGCTGTGGGTCAGCAGGCTCAGGCTGTCCACCGGCTGCGGCCAGGCCTGCAGCAGTTGTTCCAGCAGCGTCGCGAGTTGCCCGCCGTTGACCGAGGTGTGCAGGCCGGTGTTGTAGTGCAGGTACACCGGGGTGTAGCCCAGCGCCTGCGCCAGCTGCTCACCGAGGTCGGGCCGGCCCGGCGCGGCGCGCCACTGCAGGTCATTCATGCACAGGCCGTGCACCAGCACGACAATTTTCCCGGTGGCCGCCGGCAGGCGCGCGGCCAGCGCCGCCCGTTCCAGCGGCAGGGCGAGGCCGTCCCGCCGCAAACCCATGGTGATGGCCAGCGGATTCGCGCTCTCCAGCAACTGGTCGCCCAGCACCCCGTTGATGACCGACAACATGGCTTCGCGCTGCGGCGACGAGGCCTTGGCCACCACGCGCGGGGCGGCGCGCGACAGCGCGGCATCGACGGCGCCGCCGGCCAGTCGCGTCACACCACGGATGCTGCCGTAGACCAGGCCGGTGATGCCGGTTTTGCGCACCCCCGATGCACCCGCCTCGCGGTCCACGAATTTCTGTCCGGCCTGGCCGAAGGGCGCGGCGACCGCCTTGTAGACGTTGCCCTGGACTTTTTCGGCGATGTCCGTGACACCCAGGGTGCCGCGGGTGGCGAGCTGCGCCAGCCCCTGGATGTCGGACAGGTGCAGCCATCCGGGCAGGCGAAGCCGCGCCGCGGACAGGCGACCGGAGGCGGGAGGGGGCGAGGAGGAGGGCATGGCTCGATTGTGGCGCGATTGCCGCCCGCGGGCGGTGTTTTGACGTTGCCAGCCGGAATGGCATGTCAAATCGGTCTCCAGCCCTTTAGCGGCAAGCGTCAGCAGCTATGAATTCAATAGCAACCGGAGGTCCGGCGGTTGTCCGCGCTAGAAACGTTCGTGCGGCGCCAAGTAACGCCACTGACCCACCGGCAGGTGGCCGAGGTTGACCATGCCGATGCGCACGCGCTTGAGCCCGGTCACAAACAGGCCGACCTGTTCGCACATGCGGCGAATCTGGCGTTTTTTGCCTTCTTTCAGCACAAACCGCAGCTGCTCGGGGTTTTGCCACTCGACACGCGCCGGCCGCAGCGGCTCGCCGTCCAGGCTCAGGCCGTGGCACAGCAGGGCCAGCTTTTCCGGCGGAAACACCGCCTGCACATTGGCCGTCTCCGCGCCGTAACTCACGCGCACCAGGTATTCCTTTTCCACCTGCGAGTCCTCGCCGATCAGGTGGCGCGCCACGCGGCCGTCCTGCGTCAGCACCAGCAGGCCGATCGAGTCGATGTCCAGCCGGCCAGCCGGCGCCAGCCCGCGCAACTGCTCATGGCCCCAGCGCATGCGGCTGTTGCACTCGCGCCAGCGGTTTTGCGGCTGCACCAGCACCACCGCCGGCTCATGGCCGTCCTCGGCCTGGCCGCTGACGTAACCGACCGGTTTGTTGATCAGTATGGTGACCTGCTGGCGCTGCTGCTGCTCGGCCTCGCGCGCCACCTCGATGCGCGCATTGAGCGCCACCGGCTGTCCCATCACGGCAGGCGCGCCGTCGACGCGGACCCAACCGCGGGCGATCCAGTCGTCGGCCTCGCGGCGCGAACACAGGCCGAGCTCGGCCATGCGTTTGTTCAGGCGCACGGTGCTGCCGGTGGACGGCGCGGCGCTGGCCGAATCGGCAGCGCGGATGCGCGTGGCAGCCGGTTTGGGGGCAGGTTTGGGGGGCTGGTCTGGCATGGATTTACTATCTATTTTATAGCGGCTTACGCCCGCCATTCGCGGGCTGGAGCCCATTTTTATATACAAACACACTGGAGCGCAGCGCCGCCAGGTCGAGCACGCGCAGGCCGCCGTATTCGATGCGTATGGTGCCCTGCGCCTGCAGGCTGGCCAGGGCCTCGTTCACGCGCTGGCGCGACAGCCCGACCAGATAGGCCATCTCCTGCTGGGTGATGCGCAGGATCTCGCCGACGCCCGGGTACAGCACCGGGTTGAACAGCGCGGCCAGGCTGCGCGCCACGCGCAGGTCGGAGTTGTTCATGCGGTCGATCTCGCGCGCGGCGATGAACTGGCCGAGCCGCTCGTTGAGCTGGTTCATCACAAAGCGGTTGAAGCCGATGGAGTGATCGAGCAGCCAGTGGAAGGTGTCCACCGGCAAACCGGCCACCACACTTTTGCGCAGCGCCTGGATGTTGTAGCGGTAGGGCTCGCGCTTGAGCGCCGTGCCCTCGCCGAACCAGCCGCCCGGCGGCACGCCGGTGAAGGTCATGGTCATGCCCTGGGCGTTGTCGGCGCTCATCTTGAGCAGGCCTTCGACCACGCCGAACCAGTAGGTGACCGGCTTGCCGACGCGGCAGACATAGTCGCCCGGCAGCGCATCGCCGACGATCAGTCCGGCCTCCGCCTGTTCGCGTTCGGCCGGCAGCAGCAGACCCAGCCAGGGAATGCCGGCGAGTTCGGCCGCAGCCGGGGCGCGGCGGCGTTTGTGCAGGGGGACTTCGGGACTCATGGTTCGCGTCTGGAGAAGAAAAAAGCGGGATTCGGGAAAGTCCGGGGAGGGGTGTCCCCTAAATTGTCGTCCAAACGACAACATGACGTCAAACCCAGGCCTAGGATGCACCCCATGCACCGAGGCTTCCTGCCTGGATGGAAGCACGACTTGCTGGAGACAGGTAACGAATGTTGACGACTTTTCCCCGACTGCTGCTCAAACATGCTGCCGAGCGCCCGGACGCGCCGGCCATGCGCGAAAAGGAATACGGCATCTGGCAGGCGCACAGCTGGGCCGCGATGGCCGCGCTGGTGGAGCACATCGCCTGCGGCCTGCACCAGGCCGGGCTGCGGCGCGGCGAACACATGGTGGTCATAGGCGCCAACCGTCCGCGCCTGTACGCCACCATGCTGGCCGCGCAGTCGCTGGGTGCGATTGCCGTGCCGCTGTACCAGGACGCGGTGGGCGCCGAATGTGTGTTCCCCATCACCAATGCCGACGTGCGGTTTGCGCTGGTCGAGGACCAGGAGCAGGTCGACAAGCTGCTGGAGATCCGCAGCCAGTGCCCGCAACTGGCCCACATCATTTTTGACGACCCGCGCGGCCTGCGCAACTACAGCGAACCCGGCCTGGTCGCGCTGGACGCCCTGATCGCCTCCGGCCAGGCCTTCGCCGGCCAGCAAGCCGGCTTCTTCAGGTCCGAAGTCGACAAAGCCCAGCCCGACGACGTGGCGGCCATGTTTTTCACCTCCGGCACCACCGGCAACCCCAAGGGCGTGGTGCATACCCACCTGACCCTGCTGGACCGCGCGCAGGCCGGCGCCGAATTCGACAAACTCACCAGCAGCGAGGAAGTGCTGGCCTACCTGCCCCCGGCCTGGATCGGCCAGAACATCTTCAGCTACGCCCAGTGGCTGGCCTGCGGCTACGTCGTCAACTGCCCGGAAAACGCCAGCACCGTCACCATCGACCTCAAGGAGGTCGGCCCCACCTATTACTTCGCGCCGCCGCGGGTGTTCGAAGGCCTGCTGACCAGCGTGATGATCCGCATGGAAGACGCGGGCACCATCAAGCGCAGGATGTTCCACTTTTTCATGGACGTGGCCAAACGTGTCGGGCCGGCCCTGATGGACGGCCAGCCGGTGGGCGCCGCCGACCGCCTGCTGTACGCGCTGGGACAGGTGCTGGCCTACGGCCCGCTGCGCAACAACCTCGGTTTTTCGCGCGTGCGCGTGGCCTACACCGCCGGCGAAGCCATCGGCCCGGACCTGTTCACCTTTTACCGTTCCATCGGCATCAACCTCAAGCAGTTGTACGGCTCGACCGAGACCGCGGTGTTTGTCTGCCTGCAGCCCGACAACCAGGCGCGGGCCGACACCGTCGGTGTGCCGATCAAGGGCGTGCAGATCCGCGTGGCCGACAACGGCGAGATCCTGGTCAAGTCGGCCGGCCTGCTGAAGTGCTATTACAAAAACCCCGCGGCCACCGCCGAGGTCTTGACGCCCGAGGGCTGGTATCACACCGGCGACGCCGGTTTCATCGATGGCCATGGCCATCTGAAGATCATCGACCGCGCCAAGGATGTCGGCCACCTGCGCGGCGGCGCTTTTG
>JAUXPP010000163.1 GCA_030683705.1 Polaromonas sp.
TCAACACCAGACTGCTTGCACGTGGGGATGTCGCCCCAGGACATGTCCTTTGTGACCTTCGCTTTATACGGGAGACGCACGCTGTCAAACACGCAAAGGGGACGCAACTGGCCGGCACGCCATTGCGCCACCGCCTCAATCGGATTGTTCACGGAAGAGTCAATGTGCTTGCCGACGAGTTGCACCGCCACGTCGCCACCACCACGAAACGGAATATAAATAAATTTGGTGCCAGTCTGCTTTTCGAGGGCCACGGTGATAATCTGGTCTTCCTGCTTTGACCCGGTGCCCCCCATCTTCATTTTGCTCGCGCCGGCTTTCTTCACCGCATCGACGTACTCCTTGGCAGTCTTATACGGTGAGGCGGCGTTAACCCACAATACGAACTGGTCAAGCGCCAGCATGGACACTGGGGTCATGTCGCGCCAGTTGAACGGAACGCCTGTTGCCATGGGGGTGGTGAACAGGTTGGACAAGGTGATGATGATTTTGTGCGGGTCACCCTTGGATCCCTTGACCTCAAGAAAGCCCTCGGCGCCTGCACCGCCGGATTTGTTCACCACGATCAGCGGTTCTTTCATCAACTTGTGTTTGATGACGATGCCTTGAATCAACCGGGCCATCTGGTCGGCGCCGCCGCCCGTGCCCGCGGGGACAACGAACTCGACCGGCTTGGTGGGTTCCCAGGCCGCGTGTGCCGGAACGGTTGCCAATGCCATCGCTGCGATTGCGCTGGTGGCCGCCGTTGCCAGGCTGCTCTTGATCATTGCGAGTCTGCTTTTCATTGCTTTGTCTCCTGTGTTGGTTAACTTGAACTTGAAGTGGAAATTCTTGTTGATTCCCTGACTGGAACGTACCACACCGGTATGGTCTTACCAACCGGGTCAAAACTTCTTGACGGGGGTCAAGTTTGCCCAATTTTCGAGAGACGCTAGGGTTTGTCCGGGGGGTGCCTCCGGCGAACATGGTGTGGGCGATAGCGTTACTCCCTAGGCGTAATTTCTTTTGCGCGCATTAGGATGAATTCGGGGTTCGGTACATCGTGCACCGGATTTGGGAAAGACATAATTTTTTACAAAAGAGGCAAACCCATGAACAAGCGATGGCTGCTGATCCTTTCGGTGCCGTTTTCGATCTCCGTGCACGCGCAGTCGTGCGAGGGAGGCCTGTACCTCAACCCGCAAGTGATCCGCGGGGAGGGGTCTTCGCAGACCGAAAGTGCACTCCGCGAACTGATCGAGTTTGTCCGGCCGACCGGACTGTCTGTTGCTCCGGTCCTGAATATCCGCGAGACGCAGGATGTGCTCAACGCCATCAAGAAGCCGGTGCCACCGTGCTGGGTCTATGGCAATCCGGTGGTGGGACTGGCGTCGGCGTACCGGCCGGTGGCGATTAACGTGGATCCCATCCAGTCGGCCGTGCTGCTTCTGGCGGACATCGGGTCGGTGAAGGATGGCAAACCGGTTGACCTGAAGTCCCTGCCGCCGGAGCAACAGGCCAAGGTGCTGGCCAAGCTCAAGACGACCAGTTGTTTCGGCATGAAAAGTGGCGTGACCACCTCGCTGGTGAAAGCCGAAAAATTTTGCGGAACAGTGGTGGAGGTCATGCCGCAACAGGGCCTGGGCCAGAGCTACCTGCCGACCAAGGCTGCTTTCCACTGGCAGGCCGACAGGTGGGTGGGATTGATTACCCGGCTGCAGTCGGCCCAGTCGGCCACCATGAAGAGCCATCACGGCACGGATGAGCGCATCCACATGGCCCAGCTTGTGGTGGTGCCGGCGACCAATGCAAGCTGGGGCTACGGGCTGTATGTCCATCCCGGCGCGCCAGCAGATGCGGTGAAGAAGGCGGCAGTCCAGTTCACGTCGCTGAAAACGACCAATGCCCTGCTGCTCAAGGCCCTGGATCTCGGTGCCAAGTACGAATTTGCAACGCCCTCCGATGCAGCCGTACAGGCGATGAAGAAGTCGCTGGCTACCGAGCCTTGAGGAGCCCGGTCCCGGTAGGGGGCAGGGCGGAGCTCAGGCGGCGAGCTGCAGCCGCACCTGGCCGCTTTCTGCGTGGATGGTCCGGGCGAGCAGCTTGACCAGCGCGTACAAGGTGTCGATGTGCGGTGTCGGCGTCTGTGTCAGCCGGCCCAGTTCCACCACGGAGCCGACCAGGGCGTCGATTTCGGGCGCACGCCCCGCCTCGATGTCCTGCAGCATGGACGTCTTGTGTTTGCCCACCTTCTCGGCGCCCGCGATGCGCTTCTCCAGCGTCACGCGGAAGGTGATCCCCAGCTTGTGGGCGACGTCCTGGGCTTCACGCATCATGTTGGCCGCCAGTTCGCGAGACAGCGGGAATTCGCAGATGTCCTGCAAGGTGGAGTGCGTCAGGCTGCTGATGGGATTGAACGTCAGGTTGCCCCAGAGTTTGAGCCAGATTTCGGAGCGGATGTTGTCCAGCACGGGGGCCTTGAAGCCGGCGTTTGCAAAACACTCGGAAACACGCGTGACCCGCTCGCTGGTCGTGCCGTCGAGTTCGCCCACCGGAAAGCGGTCCCCCTCGATGTGCCTGACCACGCCCGGCGCCACCAGTTCAGATGCCGGATAAACCACGCAACCGATCACGCGCGCCGGCGGAATCCTGTCGGTCAGGATGCCCGTGGGATCGACGCTGTGCACCTGGCTGCCTTCCAGCGGTCCGCCGTGTTTGTGAAAATACCAGTAGGGGATGCCGTTCTGCATGGTCACCACGGTGGTGTGCGGCCCGAACAGCTTGGGCAGGTCGCCGGCCACGGCCTCGACCTGGTGGGCCTTCATCGCGAGGATCACCATGTCCTGCGGGCCCGCTTCGGCATAGTTGTTGGTGGCCTTGACACCGCTGGCGACATGTTCGCTGCCGTCGTGCATGATGAGTTTCATGCCGTTCCGGCGGATGGCGTCCAGGTTGGCGCCACGCACGATGAAGGTCACGTCTTCGCCCGCCAGCGCCAGTTTCACGCCCACATACCCGCCGATGGCGCCGGCACCGATGATCGCAATCTTCATACCTGTGTTTCCCGAAAAAAGTTATTCAAACCGGTTGCTGAGCCTGCCGATGCCGACTATCTCCACCGTGACGGTGCTGCCCGGCTTCATGGATCCCACCCCCACCGACGTGCCGCAGAGGATGATATCGCCCGGGTACAGGGTGATGTCCTGTGAAATCAGGCTGACCAGTTGTTCCACTGAAAAGCGCATGTCGCTGATCGGGTAGTCCTGGCGGACTTCACCGTTGAGCACGGTCCTCACCACCAGTTTCGACGGATCAAGCCCGGTGGCCACCACCGGGCCGAACGGGCAGAAGGTGTCGAAGCCCTTGGCCCGTACCCACTGGGCAAAAGACGCATCGCGGTTCAGGATGTCGGCAACCGTCACGTCGTTGGCGCAGGTGTAGCCAAACACATGGGCCAGGGCCTCGCGCTCGGGGACCTGCTTGCAGGTCTTGCCGATGACAATTCCCAACTCGCCTTCAAACACAACCTTGCCGTCGCAGGGCGGCTTGCGGATGATGCCGCCCGGCTGAAGGTAGGAGTTGGGCGACTTGATCAGGTACAGGGGCTCGCTGGGCACCGCAAGCCCCAGCTTTTCCCCCAGCGCGTGGAAGTTGTTCCACAGGGCGATGACCTTGGTGGGTTCCACCGGCGTCAGCAGTTCGACGCCGGCCAGCGGGAGGAGGCGCTGGGTCGGGATGGCCCGAGTGAACATGTCGCCTTCGCAGACCCGCACCTGTTCGCCTTGCAGGATGCCGAAGCGGACCGTCTGATCTTCCCTGAACCGTACCCAGTGATTCGTCATCCCGCGCTTTCAGATCAGGGCGCTGGTCGCCGACCGCTGGGCCGAGGCACCGGCTGCGGCGTTGTGCCGTGTGGCGGCGCACATGAGCGTGTGGTGGGTCCAGCCGTCGGGTGCCGGGTGGGCCTTGCGCGCCATGTTGGCATAACAACGGGCCTGGGTGGTTTCGATGGCGTCGACCAGGAAGTCTGCTTCATAGGCGCGCAAAAGATGGGATTGCTCGGACTCAAGGTAGACGCGCACGCCGTCACGGCCATGTGCCTGAAGGCGGGTGTAGGTGGCGGCATCCCAGTACCAGGTCAGGCCCAGTTCCTCGAATGCAGCGTTGTAGGCGTGGCGGTGGGCTTCGGCGGCCTGGCCGGCGGCGGTCTGGGAAAGAAGGGCATTGAGCATGTCGATTCTCCTGGTGGTGAGCGATCTGGTCGGGGTGACGGCGCTTTTTGCGCCGGGCTTGACGCAAATGTAGGCAGGAAAGATGATTAGCGATAGTTAAAGTATTTGATACTATCGATAACTTATAAGTTATATATTGATCCCCATGAAAAACGCGACATTGCGCCAGCTCAAGGTTTTCGAGTCAGTGGCCCGGCACCTGAGCTTTTCGCGGGCTGCCGAGGAAATGCACCTGTCGCAACCGGCGGTCTCCATCCAGGTGAAAAAGCTGGAGGACCACGCCGGGCTGCCGCTGTTCGAACAGCTTGGAAAGAAAATCCATCTGACGCCGGCGGGCGTGGAGATGCTGCATTCCAGCCGGATCATCATCCAGCAGTTCAAGGAAGTCGAAGATGCCATGGCGCAATTCAAGGGTGTTGCCGGCGGCAAACTCAACGTGGCCGTGATCAGCGCGGGTGACTATTTCCTGCCGCGGCTGCTGGTCGAGTTCGCGCGACGCCATTCCGGCGTGACGCTGGACTTTGGCGTCTGCAACCGCGAAGAGCTGCTCAGCCAGCTCAACGACAACCTGACCGACCTGGCCATCATGGTGCGGCCCCCACTGGGCCTGGACACGGTGAGCGAGGCTTTTGCGCCCCATCCCTATGTGGTGGTGGCGGCGCCCGACCACCCGCTGGCCAGCAAAAAACGGATCCCGCTGTCGCGGCTGGCGCGCGAGCCCTTCGTGGTGCGGGAAAAAGGCTCCGATACCTGGAATTCCATGGAAGAGGGTTTCGGCGCCCATTTGGCCGATCTGAATATTGCCATGGAGATCAAGAGCACGGAAACCATCAAGCAGGCGGTGATGGCGGGCATGGGGGTGAGTTTTCTCTCTGCGCATACCATCAGCCGCGAGTTGCAGGTCGGCAGCCTGAGCGTGCTCGACGTGCAGGGCTTCCCGCTGATGTTGCACTGGTATGTGGTGCACCGGCGCAACAAGCGCCTGACACCCGTGGCCCAGGCGTTCAAGACCTTTTTGATGAGCGACGGCGGGGCGCTGATCGAGCAGACCATCGGCTACCGGCCCAGGCCGGTGCCACCCCGCATCAAAAAATGAGCAGGATCAAACCGCCGGTCTGAACAGCTGGCGCTCGCGCGCGAAGTCCGCGGCATTCATTTTGGCGCCACCTTCGGGCCTGAGTTTGAGCACCTCGATCTGGCCGCCGTGCGCGTTGATCAGGAAACCGGATTCCGTCACACCGGCGATGTCCCCGGGTTTGCCGCGCACCCCGGAAAAGACGCGCACCGGGTGTTTGCGGCAGTCATACAGCCAGACGCGCGTTTCTCCCAGCACCGTCCAGGCGCCGGGCGCCGGGTTGCAGGCGCGGATCAGGTTGTAGACCTGATCGACATGATTGGCCCAGTTGATGCGCGACTCGTCCTCGTGGAACCAGCCTTCGTAGCTGGCCTGTGACTCATCCTGGGCGCGTTCCTGGTGCCCGCCTGCGGTCACCAGGTCGGCGGCCTCGAGCAGCGCCGCCACACCCATGGGAAACAGCTTGTTGAAATAAAGCTCGCCCAGGGTTTCATCGGACCCGATGGCGCATGACTTCTGCAGCACCAGCGGCCCTTCGTCAAGACCATCGGTGGGCCGGAAGATGCTGATACCGGTCCGGGTCTCGCCCAGCGCAATCGGCCAGCTGATGGACGAGGGTCCGCGGTGCCGGGGCAGCAGCGATGGGTGAAACTGGATCGTGCCGCAGCGCGGGATGTTGACGAAGGTTTGCGGCGCGAACTGCACCACATAGGCCATCACGCCGATGTCGGCCTGCAGGTCGCGCATGGCCTGCTCCGCATAACTGCTCTTGAGGCTGCTGAACTGGTACACCGGCAGGTGCAGTGCCTGCGCGGCCACACGCAGCGCGTCGGGCCTGGCGCCAGCTTTTTCCGGCACGCAAAAGACACCGGCCACTTCGTCGCCGCGCGCCAGAAAGGCTTCCAGGGTGGCCTTGCCGAATTCCTGCTGGCCGATGAATGCAATTTTCATGGATGATTACCTGGAGCGGTGGGAACTTTTCTGGCCTGCCGCCGGGCCGTCCCAAGGCAAGGCCGCTCCCCCCCGGGGGGCAGCGTCGTACACGAAGGGACAAGCGTGGGGGCCATGTCAGCGAAACAGGAAGTATGCCGCGAGAACATAGAGCACCACCGCAAACACCTTTTTCAGCGGCCGGATGTCCATGCGGTGTGCGGTACGCGCGCCCAGCGGTGCGGTGCACATGCTGGCCAGCGAGACCACGATCAGGCCTGGCAGGTAGAGGTAGCCGATGGAGCCGGGCGGCATCTCGGGCATGCCCTGGCCGGCCCAGATGTAGCCCAGCGTGCCGGCCAGCGCGATCGGGAAACCGAGCGCAGCCGACGTGCCGACCGCATCGTGGATTTTTACGTTGCACCAGGTCATGAAGGGCACCGATACAAAGGCACCGCCGGCGCCGACCAGCGCGGACAACATGCCGATCACCCAGCCCATGCTGAAGGTGCCCAGGCGGCCGGGCAGGGTGCGGCTCGGTTTGGGTTTGCGGTCCAGGAACATCTGCGTGGCAGAAAACGCCACGAACACCGCGAACAGGATGCCCAGAGCCTTGCCCGGAAGGGCCACGGCGAGTTGCGCGCCGACCAGCGAGCCGAGCAGGATGCCGGGCGCCAGCAGCCGGACGATGGGCCACAACACGGCGCCGCGGCGATGGTGGGCGCGCACCGATGACATCGAGGTAAAGCAGATGGTGGCCAGCGAGGTGGCCACCGCCATTTTCACGGTGTAGTCCGCCGGGTAGCCCTTGGCCGTCAGGATGAAGGTCATGAACGGCACCATCAGCATGCCGCCGCCTATGCCCATCAGACCGGCGAGAAAGCCGGTGACGCTGCCCAGCAGCAGGAGTTCGGCAATGATTTGCGGTTCAAGAAACATTCGGGCCGGGCCGGGCCCGAAAGGAGATCAAAAAAAAGGTGTCTGCAAGTGCCACCGGACCGTCATCCTGAACCGGGGTTCAGGTGGGCGAGGGCAGTCAGGTTTCGGGTTCGTCTGACGCGAGACGATCACGCCTGCCGGACAATTTACCAAGCCCGTGCTCGTAGAGCATTGGTTCAAGGAAATATAAAGCCCGGTGCGCACCGCAGACGATCTCATTGTAGGCGCTTGTGGCTGGCCGTGCAGCCTCTTCCGGGGGCGTGGCGCTGTCGGCTTGCAGTCGCGCGGCGCCGCCTTAAAGCAGGCGGCCGTCCACACCGAGCGCGCTGTCCAGGCGCTGCAGCAAGGCCGCCAGTTGCGGCTGCGCCGCATCGGCTTGCGCTGCGCCAGGCACATCTGCCCGGACGGTGGCATGCGCGGCGGCCGGTGCAGGGTTGCGCGAGACTTTCAGGGCGTTGGCTTCGAGTTCGGACAACTCGAAAGCCAGGTTCAGCGCGGCCAGCACGGCGATGCGGTCCCGTGCCTTGATTTTTCCGGCGTCGCGGATCTTGCACATGGCGGCGTCGACTTTTTCCACCGCGTCGAGCAGGCGGGCATCGCCGCCTTCCGGGCAGCCGAGCAGGTAGCTCTGGCCCATGATCTGTACATCAAGTTGCTTCATGAGTCCGATCCGGCAGTGGTTCTGGCGCCAGCCGCGCCCAGGGACAGCGACGATGAAGAGTCGGGCAGCCGCTCAAGCAGTGCATCAACGCGCGCACGGGCGGCACTCAGGCGGGAGCGCAGCGAGTCGCGCTCTTGCGTGAGCACATGCACTTGCTCGCTGAGCAGGGTATTGGTGCGCTGCAATTCCTCGTAGCGCAGCAGGAGCCGCTCGACACGTTCGGCGATCTGGTCGATGTGGGTTTGGTTCGACATGGCCCTGTGATTGTAGGGTTTGCAAGGTTTTGGGGCGTAGAATCTCGCCTGTTGGTGCCCGCGGTGTGGTTCACACGCCGCAGTTCAACGGGAAGCAGGAGGAGGTTGTTGCCATGCGCTCAGGGTTCGCCCGGGTTGCAAGCGCTGCGACTTCTAACCTGCGCTGCCCCCGCAACGGTAAAACGGACGAATGTTTCTCCCTGAGTCAGCTTCAGGGTGCATTCAGCCCTCATCACAGCCACTGAGCGTTTGAACATGCGCTTGGGAAGGCGATGAGGACAGTTCCGTCAGCCCGGATACCGGCCAACAAGGTGGTTGTACGTCCGCAAGGGCCGCAGCCGTAACGCTCAATGCACCGGCGGGGAAGCCGGTGAGGGCCTTTTGTTGAATGTTTCTCCTCATGAAAACCTGTGTATCACATGCGCGCTCCGCCGCGCTTTTGCTGGTGGCCGCTGCCGCATCGCCTGCTTTTTCCCAAACTGCTTCATCCCCGCAACTGCGGGAGACAGTGATCACCGCCTCGCGCGTGGTGACCCCAGTCACCGACGTGATCGCTGACGTTTCCATCATTGACCGCGAGACCCTGGAGCGGGCGGGCCAGTCGTCGCTGCGTGACATTCTGGCCCTGCAGCCCGGTGTCCAGATGGGCAGCAACGGCAGCTACCGCTCGAACTCGAGTATTTTTTTGCGTGGCGCCAGCAATTCGCAGACCATTGTGCTGATAGATGGTGTACGGGTAGGCTCGGCCACTTCCGGCGGCGCATCGTTCGAGAGCCTTCCCCTGGCGCGTATTGAACGCATAGAGATTCTGCGTGGTGCGGCCTCCGCGCTGTATGGGCCGGATGCCGTCGGAGGCGTGATCCAGATCTTTACCCGTGAACCAGCCGATGGCCTGGCGCTCAGCGCGAGTGCCGGGTTTGGCTCGGCCGGGCAGCGGCAGGTGGACGCGTCAGTGCGCGGCAGCATAGGCGCCATTGGGTACAGCCTGGGAGTATCGCGGGAAAAAGCGCGCGGCATCAGTTCTGTGGTCAACCCCGCATCGACCAGTTTCAACCCGGATGCAGACGGTTTCACGTCCACCAGCGTGGATGCCAAATTCACTGCCAAAATCAACCGCGAGCATGCGTTGACATTCAGTCTGCTGCAAAGTGAAACCGAGTATCAATTTGATGGTGTACCTGGCACCACACTTCAGACCAATCCGCTGAGCTTGACCCGACTCACCTCCGATGCGCGGGCCAAGCCTAAACTCAGCAATGCCACCTTCAAGTGGGATGCGCAGTGGATGCCGAATTGGAAATCTACAGTCACGGCGGGAACCAGCGACGAAGAATCGGTCAGCGAGTATTACCGTGTCTCCGATGGACGATTCGGCGGCAGCAGTCAGTTCGACACCAAACGCAATCAGCTAACCTGGCAAAACGACTTCACGTTGGGCAAGGACGTACTCTCGGTGCTGTTTGAAGACCGTTCCGAAGCGGTGGAGAGTTCCACCAACTACACGATCAAGCAGCGCGATGTGCGCAGCGCTCTGGTGTCCTATGCGCTGAACCGCGAACGCTGGAATGCGCTGGCCGTCATCCGCAACGACAAAAACTCACAATTCGGCAACTTCAACAACTGGGCGCTTTCCGCCGGGTATCGACTGATGGGTGGCCTGCGTGCGGTGGGGAGTGTCGGTACGAGTTTTCAGGCCCCCACTTTCAACCAGCTGTACTTCCCGGGGTTTGGCAATCCCGCGCTGGTGCCGCAGCGCAACCGGGCCACGGAAGTGGGTCTGAAATATCAGAAGGGCAACGTAGCACTCGGCGCGGTGGCCTACCATAACGATATTCAGGGCTTCATCATTCCGTCTACCAATGTCCAGAGTTCGCTGGCGGTCTTGCGCGGGGTCACCTTGAGCGCCGATGTTCAGTCTGGCGCGACCAGCTATTCGCTGTCCTATGACTATGCGGATCCGCGTTCTTACTCCTCGGTGCCAGCCTCCAATGACTTGCGCCTGGTGCGTATTGCGCAGAACGTGCTCAATGCCCGCATCACCCACCGCATGGGCGATGTCAGCGTGTTTGGTGAACTCAAACTGTCCAGCAACCGTGAAGACGCGAAGGTGGTGGGTGTGGGCCGCGATACGCTGCCCGGCTACAGTGTGCTCAATACCGGTGTAACCTGGAAGGTGCAAAAAAACGTCTCCTTGCTGGCGCGCATCAACAACCTGACTAATACCAGGTACATGCTCGCCAACGGCTTCTCGATGCCCGGCCGCAATCTGTTTGCGTCCGTGTCATGGGCGATGTGAGGCCCCGGCGGCCGGAATAACTCCCCCACTACCACGCCAGCCAATATGCCTTCAGCATCCTGTCCCGCCATCCTGGTCGCCGCACCTGCGTCGGGCCAGGGCAAGACCACGGTCGCCTGCGCGCTGGCGCGTCTGCACACGCGTCAGGGGCGGCGGGTGCGGGTGTTCAAGTGCGGGCCGGATTTCCTCGACCCCTACTGGCTGGCACTGGCCAGCGGTGCTCCCGTTCATCAACTCGATTTGTGGATGACCGGCGAGGCCGATTGCGCGCAGCGACTGCACGCCGCGGCGCAGGACGCCGACCTGATCATTGTTGAAGGCGTCATGGGGCTGTTTGATGGCGAGCCCAGTGCTGCCGATCTGGCGCAGCGCTTCGGCCTGCCGCTGCTGACGGTGATCGACGCCGGTGCGATGGCCGGGACTTTCGGCGCGCTGGTCTGGGGGCTGCAGACTTACCGGGAAGGCCTGCGGTTTGCGGGTGTGCTGGCGAATCGGGTGGCGTCAAACGGCCATGCCGCCCTGCTCGAAGAGAGCCTGCGAGATCCCGCGCAGTGGCAGGGCGCGCTGATGCGCAGCGAAACCTTCAGCTTGCCGGAGCGGCACCTGGGCCTGGTGATGTCTGGCGAGATGGACGACGCCATGGCCCGGCTCGATGCCGCTGCCGATGCGCTCGCGGGCACCAGGCTGGGTCAGATGGACGCTGCTGCGCTGCAGGCCTGGTCGGTGGCTTTTGCCGTACCGGCAGATCCGGTAACCGAAACGCCGGATTTGCTGCAAGGCCTGACGATTGCTGTGGCACGCGACGCCGCCTTTTGTTTTATCTACGCGGCCAACCTCGACTGCCTGCGTGCCATGGGTGCCCGGCTGGTTTTTTTCTCGCCGCTGGCGGACACCGCCTTGCCCGATTGCGACGCGCTGTGGCTTCCTGGCGGTTACCCCGAAATACATGCCGCGACCTTGGCAGACAACGGCGCCATGAAAACCGCCATCGCCAGCCATGTGCATGCCGGTAAGCCGGTCTGGGCTGAGTGCGGCGGGATGATGGCATTGTTCGATGAACTGTTTACCGCCGAGGGTGAGCGCTTCGCCATGTGGGGCCTGCTGCCGGGCTGCGTGACCATGCAAAAGCGACTCGCTGCACTGGGCCCGCAGCAGATAAAGATGCCGGGCGGCACGCTGCGTGGCCACACATTTCACTATTCCACCTGCAGCACGCCGCTGGCTCCCGCAACACGTACTGAAGCGGCGCCCGGACGCAAGCTGCGCGGCGAGGGCGAGGCCCTGTATGTGGCCGGCCCGGACAATAAGCTCAAGGCCAGCTACTTCCACGCCTGGTTTGCGTCGAACCCGGCCGCTGCGGCGGCGCTTTTCCTGAAGGACAAGCCATGACCGGCTCGACAGACTGGCGCGTACTGGCTTCTGGCGCTGGCGCGGCAGCCTATGGCCCGCAGCGCATCGTCTGCCTGACGGAGGAGCCGACCGAGTGGCTTTACCTGCTCGGTGAAGAGCGGCGTATTGTCGGCATCTCGGGCTACACCGTGCGGCCGCCGCGTGCGCGCGCGGAGAAGCCGAAAGTCAGTGCCTTCCTGAACGCGAAGATCGACAAGATCGTGGAACTGCAGCCCGATTGCGTGATCGGCTTTTCCGACCTGCAGGCCGACATCGCCTCCCAGCTCATCAAACAAGGCATTGCCGTCACCATCTTCAACCAGCGCAGCGTGGCCGAAATTTTCTCGATGATGTACCAGCTGGCCGCCATGGTCGGACAGCAAGCCAAAGGCCTGGCGCTGATCCAGGGCATGCAGCAGCGCCTGCTGGCCATCGAGCAGGCGGCAAGCCAGCTCAAGCGCCGGCCAAGTGTGTTTTTCGAGGAGTGGTACGACCCGCACATCAGCGCGATTGCCTGGGTGTCGGAGCTGATGGCCATCGCCGGCGGCGACGACTGCTTCCCCGAGCTGGCGTCGCAGCCCATGGGCAAGGACCGCATCATTGCCGACGGCGGCGAGATTGTCAGTCGCAACCCCGACATCATTTTCGGTTCCTGGTGTGGCCGCAAGTTCCGGCCCGACCATGTGCTGGGCCGGACCGGTTGGGAGGGCGTCAACGCCGTCAAAAACAATCAGCTGTTCGAAATCAAGTCGGCCGATATCCTGCAACCCGGTCCGGCGGCACTGACCGACGGGGTGGCGCAAATCCACCGCCTGATCCTGCAATGGGCGGCCACCCATGGTTGACATCGCGCGCAGCGAACTGATCCTCGGCGGCCAGCGCAGCGGCAAGTCGCGCCGCGCCGAGATGCTGGCGCGCTTGTGGCTGGATGCCGCACCCGACCACCGGGCCGTGCTGATCGCCACCGCCCAGCCCTGGGATGCGGAAATGCGCGATCGCATCGTCCGCCACCGGCAGGACCGGGCCGAACGTGTGCCCGGCATGCAGACGGTGGAGGAGCCTCTGGAACTGGCGCAGGCCATCACACAACACAGCAGCGCGCGCACCCTGGTCGTGGTCGATTGCCTGACGCTGTGGCTCACCAACCTCTTGATGCCGGCTGAAAATTCGGTGCCAAATAGCCTTCCAGCCCATGATCCACAAGCGCAAGCAGCTATGCTTTTAATAGCAATCGAGGGCGGCGCCGGTCCGCTGGTGCTGGTCGGCAACGAGATCGGGCTGGGCGTGATTCCCATGGGGCAGCAGACGCGCGCCTTTGTCGATGCGCTGGGCCGGCTCAACCAGCAGGTGGCCGCCGCCTGTCAACGTGTCACGTTCATGGCCGCCGGCTTGCCGCTGACGCTGAAGGGCGCTGCGTGATGGCGCGTCTTTTGTCCTGGCTGCCGGCATGCCTTGCGCTGATCTTCATCTCGCTGGTCCCGGCCGTGCACGCGCTGCAGGTGACCGACGACCGCGGTGTCAGCGTGAGCTTCACGCGCTCCCCCCAGCGCATCGTCAGCCTGCTGCCTTCGCTGACCGAAGGGGTCTGTGCGCTGGACCAGTGCCAGCGTATCGTCGGGGTCGACCGGTTTTCCAACTACCCGGCCAGCGTGCGGCGCCTGCCCATCATGGGCGGCGGGCTGGACCCGAACATCGAGGCCATCGTCGCGCTCCGGCCCGACCTGGTGCTGCTGGCGACCTCGTCGCGCGCCAGCCAGCGCCTGGAATCGCTGGGCATCCAGGTGGTGGCGCTGGAGCCCAAAAGCCATGCCGATGTACGGCGTGTGTTGTCGGTGCTGGGCGTGTTGCTGGAGGTGCCGGAGGAGGCGGGCGCCGCGCGCCTGTGGCGCGTCATCGACGCCAGCGTGTCGGCGGCCGCGCAGTCCCTGTCGCCCAAGGCGCGCGACACGCGTGTCTATTTCGAGGTCAGCCGCGGACCTTATGCCGCCGGCGAAGCCTCCTTCATCGGTGAAACCCTGAAACGCCTGGGCGTGCATAACGTGGTGCCGGCCTCCCTCGGTCCTTTTCCCAAGCTCAACCCCGAATTCGTGGTGCGCGCCAACCCGGACCTCATCATGATAGGCAACCGCAGCATGCAGTCCATGGTGCCTTATCCGGGTTGGGGCAGCATCAAGGCGGTACGAGAGAAGCGCATCTGCGTCTTCGGCGTGGACGAGTCCGACGTGGTGGTGCGGCCCGGCCCGCGCATGGCCGAGGCCGCGCGGCTGATGGCCCGTTGCCTGGAAGACCAGGCGCGATGAGTCTGCTGCGGACCACGCAAAACCGCAAGGCCTTGTGGCTGGCCGGCGGCCTGCTGCTGGCCTCGGCGCTGCTGGTGTTGCTGGGGGCCAGCGTGGGCAGCACCGGCTTCGAAAGTGTGCGCGCGATGGCCAGCGATGCGCAGGCCCTGCAGATCGTGTGGGAGATCCGGCTGCCGCGCACCGCCGGCGCCTGGCTGGCCGGCGCGCTGCTGGGGCTGGCCGGCGCGGTGGCGCAAGGCCTGTTCCGCAACCCGCTGGCCGACCCCTACCTGCTGGGCAGTGCGTCCGGCGCCTCGCTGGGTGTGGCGCTGGCCATGGCGCTGTTCGGCGTGTCGCCGCTGGCGACCCACTGGGTGGCCCGCATCGGGCTGACCGGCGCAGCCTTCGTCGGCGCCGTGCTGGCGGTGCTCTTGACCCTGCTGCTGGCCAAGGGCGTGCAGCACACCCTGCGCCTGCTGCTGGCCGGCGTGATTGTCGGCGTGGTGCTGGGCGCGCTCAGTTCGCTGGTCCTCCTGACCACGCCGGACATCATGCAGGCCATGCAGTCCTTCATGCTGGGCAGCACCGCTTTTGTCGGCTGGAGCGCCTGCGCCGTGATGGCGGGGGTGCTGGCGCTCAGCCTGCTGGCGGCCTGGATGATGAGCCATGTGCTGGACGGCCTGGCCCTCGGTGAAGCGACTGCGCAAAGCCTGGGCCTGCCGCTGCCGCAGATGCGCGCCGCGCTGGTGGCGGTGCTGGCGCTGGCCACCGGCACGGCGGTGGCGCAGACCGGGCTGATCGCCTTTGTCGGCCTGGCCGCGCCGCACCTGGTGCGCTCGGTGGTCAAGACCACGCATGGCCGCCTGATCGTGCTGGCCAGCCTGATGGGCGCCGTGCTGCTGGCCGCCGCCGACATCCTGGCGCGTTGGCTGATCGCGCCGCAGGAGCTGCCGGTCGGTGTGCTGACCGCCGTGCTGGGCGGCGGCTACCTGCTCTGGCTGATGCACCGCAGCAGCGGCCGGGGAGGGGGCATGTGATGGCAGCGATTCCTCCAGATGCTATCAATTCAGTAGCTGTTCACGCACACGGGGTGGGCGCCAGGCTCGGAAATGCCGAGGTATTGCATGGGCTGTCGCTGGCCCTGCCGGCCGCGCGCTGGACCAGCATCGTCGGCCCCAACGGCGCCGGCAAGTCCACGCTGCTCAAGGTGCTGGCCGGGCTGCTGCCGCACAGCGGCACGGTCACGCTGCTGGGCCGGAGCCTGGCCGAGCTGCCGGCGCGCGCACGCGCGCAGCAGCTGTCCTGGCTGGGCCAGAACGAAAGCTCGGCCGACGACCTGACCGCGTACGACGTGGCCATGCTGGGCCGCCTGCCGCACCAGGCCTGGCTGGCGCCGCCCAGCGCGCAGGACCATGCCGCCGTGGAGCGCGCATTGCGTGCCACCCACGCCTGGGACTGGCGCGAGCGCGCGCTGGGCCAGCTCTCCGGCGGTGAGCGCCAGCGGGTGCTGCTGGCGCGCGCGCTGGCGGTCGAGGCGCAGGTGCTGCTGATGGACGAGCCACTGGCCAACCTGGACCCGCCGCACCAGACCGACTGGCTGCTGATGGTGCGCGAACTGGTGGCAGGCGGTAAAACAGTCATCAGCGTGCTGCACGAAATTTCGTTTGCGCTGCACGCCGACGACATGGTGATCATGGCCGGCGGCCGGGTCGCGTACCAGGGCGCCTGCGGTGACGCTGCAACCCACCGCGCACTGGAGCGGGTGTTTGACCGGCGTATTGCGGTATACCCCTTGGCGGGTCAGTGGGTTGCCTTGCCCCATACCGGACCTGTTGCCCATAATCCTTGATGGAAGATCTCATGCAAATTAACTCGCCTTCAGTAACCAACGACGCGCCCAGTAAGGCGGTTGGCAAGGTGTGGTTCGTCGGCGCTGGCCCCGGCGACCCGGAATTGATCACGGTCAAGGGCAGGGCGCTGGTAGAGCGGGCGGGTGCCATCCTGTTCGCCGGATCACTTGTCAGTGAAGCCGCCATCCGGTGGGCGCCCCCCGGTTGTGTGGTGCTGGACAGCAAGGATATGACGCTGGAGCAGATGTCCGCCTGGCTGATAGAGCAAGCTCGACTGCATTCAGTTGTGGTGCGCTTGCAAACCGGTGACCCTGGCCTCTACGGCGCCTTGATCGAATTGGTGCAACCGCTGGACGCTGCAGGTGTTGCGGTTGAAGTGGTACCCGGGGTGTCGTCCGCCATGGCCTCGGCAGCCGCTGCGGTTGAGAGTCTGACCCTGCCCGAAGTCACCCAAACGGTGATTTTCACGCGGGTTGAAGGGCGCACCCCCATGCCGGAGGGAGAATCGCTTGAGGAGCTGGCCAAACACCACACCACCCTGTGCATCTTTCTCAGCATTACCCTGATGGGCCGGGTTGCTGGGGCATTGACGGCGGCGGGCTGGTCGCCTGATGCACCGGTGGTGGTGGTGCACAAGGCGAGCTGGCCTGGGGAAGAGAAGATTGTGCGCGGCACAGTGGCTACCATCCAGGCTTTATGCCGTGAAGCGAAAATTGTCAGCCAGTCCATGATTATTGCCAGCCCGACCTTGGGCGCCCGTCACTGGAAAACACTGGCGAAATCCAAACTTTACGACGCTACTTTCACCCACCGTTTTCGGCGCGGCACTGTGGCAGACACCCCTCAGGCCACTGCGCCGACAATCGCCCCACAGGAGACTTCATGACTTCCACAACCATTTTGCTGGTGGGCCACGGCTCACGCGAGAAATCAGGAAACGACGAAATAGAGCGCTTCGCCCAGCTATGGCGCGCGCGGCAGCCTGACTGGCGCATCGAGATCTGTTTCATCGAGTTTTCAGAAATCACCATGAGTGAGGGCCTGCGCCGCGCGGCCGCGGGCGCCAGCCGGGTCATGGTGATCCCCCTGATTTTGAACGCAGCCGGGCATGTCAAGATGGATATTCCCCAAGCGATCGATGGGGCACGGCTACGCTTTCCGAACGTGCAATTTCTGTACGCGCCGCACCTGACTGCTTGTGACCCCATTCTTTCCATCGTCAAGCGCCGCTTGAAGGGGGCAATGGAAAAGCTGGACATGCCAGACCCGACCACAACCGGGGTGGTGATCCTCGGGCGCGGCTCGTCCGACCGCCAGGCCAACGGCGAGATGGCCAAGATGGCGCGCTGGGTCATGGAAGAAACCGATCATGAACTGGTTGATCTGGCGTTTACCGGCATCACCTGGCCGCGGCTTGAAAAAGCGGTCCAGCGACAGACTCTGCTGGGCATGACGCAGGTGGTGGTGCTGCCTTATTACCTGTTCAACGGCACGCTGGTGGAGCGCATCACGCGGCAGGTGGAGAATTTGAAAACCCTCTACCCAACGGTCCGCTTTGCCTCGACCGCCTACTTTGGCTTTGAGCGTGAAATCTTCGAGCTGCTGGAAGAGCGGGTCAAAGACCTTGAACGCAATGCCCCCGCCTCACGCATGCCCTGCGATGGCTGCAAATACCGGGAATTTGCGGTGGAGCACGGCATGGGTGGGCACCATCATGACGATGCAATGCCGCATGACCATGACCACGGACACGATCACGCAGCCCACACGGAGCACGACCATGCTGTGGCCCAGGCGCATGATCACGCGCACACGCATGACCACGACCATCCCCATGAGCACGTCCACCCATGAGCGCCCCTAACGTTATTACCGAACAGCTCACCGCCGCAGGGCGTGCCATCGAGCATGACTCGTTTGCGGTGATTGACCGTGAGGTGGGGCCCCACGCTTACACCCCCGACCAGTGGCCCATCGTGCGCCGCATGATTCACGCCAACGCCGATTTCGACTTTAACGGCCTGACGGACTTTCATCCCCAAGCGGTGAATGCGGGTGTGGCTGCCATCCTGTCGCGCAGCGCGCATGTGGTGGCGGATGTGGAGATGATCTGTGTGGGCTTGTCTGCACCTCGTCTGGGGCACTTTGGCATGGCCACGCACCAGTTCATTTCTGACGAGGACGTGATCGACACGGCCAGGGCAGAAGGCACAACCCGCGCCGTGCAGGCCATGCGCAAGGCGCACCGGATGGGCTTGCTGGACGGCGCGATTGTGGGCATCGGCAATGCGCCCACCGCATTGATTGAGCTGGTACGTTTGATTCAGCAAGAGGGTGCCCGGCCGGCACTGGTGGTGGGCATGCCTGTGGGTTTTGTCTCTGCTGCCGAGTCGAAGGATTTGATGGCGCAAAGCACCACCACGCCCTGGGTGGTGATCCGGGGGCGCAAGGGCGGATCGACGCTGGTGGTGGCTGCCATCCATGCACTGCTTGGCTTGGCCGAAGCCCGGGAATTGGCGCCCACCGAGGCCGCATAACCATGATGGACAAGGGCGCACCACGCGGCACCCGCACCGGTTTCACCACCGGCGCGTGCTCTGCTGCTGCTGCGCGCGCCGCCACCATCGGGTTGGTGACCGGCGCTGTGCCAGCAGCAGTGGAGTGCCTGCTGCCCAACGGCGACCTGGTGACCTTTGCGGTGCAGGATGGCCGATGCGACACCGAAAGCGCCCACGCCATGGTCATCAAGGATGCGGGCGACGATCCCGACTGCACTGACAAGGCGCATTTGACGGCCGATGTGCGCCTGCGCCGCGAGCTGCCGGGCCAGGTGCTGCTGATGGGGGGCTTTGGTGTGGGCACAGTCACCATGCCGGGTTTGGGTTTGGCCGTGGGCGGCCCGGCCATCAACCCTGTGCCGCGCCGCAATATCGAAGCCAACGTGCGCGCGGTCGGTGCCTCGCTGCTCGATGAGGCCGGTTTTGAAGTGACGATATCCGTGCCGCAGGGCGAGGAGATGACCAAGAAGACCTTGAACGCGCGGCTGGGCATTCTGGGCGGCATTTCCATCCTGGGCACGACCGGCATCGTCAAGCCTTATTCCACAGCCGCCTACCGTGCCAGTGTGGTGCAGGGGGTGCAGGTCGCCGGTACGCTGGGCCATGGCGTGGTGGTATTAACCACAGGCGGGCGCACCGAAAAGTTTGTGATGGAAGAAATGCCGCACTTGCCCGAGGCGGCCTTTGTGCAGATGGGCGACTTTTTGCGTTATGCCATGGGAGCGGCGGTCAAGGCGGGTTTGAAGCAGGTGGTGATTGGCGGCATGGTCGGCAAGCTCACCAAGATTGCGCAGGGCGAAACCATCACCCACGCCGGCCGGGCCGAGGTGGACACAGGTTTGCTGGCCGACATCGCGGCCAGCCTGGGTGCAGCGCCCGAGGTGTGCGAGGCAATTCGCCAGAACGAAACCGCGCGCTATGCCGGCGAGCGGATGGATGAGCTGGGTCTGGGCAGGGCCTTCCATACAGCGCTGGCGCAGCGGGTTATCCAGACCCTGCGCACGCGCTACCCCGATCAGTTTGATTTACAAGTGCTGGTTTGCGACTTTGACGGTCGCAAGATAGCGGAGGCCCCTTGAATTCTGAAACGCTAAATGTGATTGAAAAATGCCGGATTATCGGCGTGCTGGACGACGGTGCCGCGAGCTTGGGTCGCGCCGCGCTGGCCCATCTGCAGCGAGCCCAGTTGGTCATTGGCGGCAGTCGCACCCTTGAGCTGTTTGCGCCGCTGATGGACCGGGCTGCCATCCAGCGTGACCTGACAGGGGCCATGACCCAAGTGCCTGAATGGATAAGAGCGGCCCAGGCGGACGGCCGACGCGTGGTGCTGCTGGCCACGGGCGACCCGCTGTGCCACGGCATTGCGGCCTACCTGGCCTCGCGCCTGTGCATCGAGGCCATCGAGGTGTTGCCCAACGTCTCCACCCTGCAACTGGCGTGCGCCCGGCTGGGCCTGCCTTGGCAGGACATGAAGTTTTCATCGGTTCACAGCAAGGATGCAGGCGATTGGATCGAGGGTTCAGAACCCGGCCATGGCCTGTATGCCTTGCTGCGCGACATTCGCCAAAACGACCGTCTGGCCATTTTGACCAGCCCCGACAACACGCCCGATCGCATTGCCCGCATGCTGATGACCGAAGGCCTGGCGGATGATTTTCAGATGGCCGTTGCCGAACGCCTGTGCCAGCCCGAAGAACGCGTGCTGAGCGGGATCACCATTCAGGCGGCCGCACAGATGCCCTTTGTCGACCCCAATGTGTTGCTGCTGTGGCGTACCGCGCCGCGCCCCTCGCCCGTGCTGCTGGGCTTGCCGGACACGAGCTATCTGCAGCGCTACCCCGAAAAAGGACTGATCACAAAAAATGAAGTACGCGTGGTATCGCTGGCCCGCATGCAGTTGCGCGCCAACAGCGTGGTGTGGGACATTGGCGCGGGCTCAGGTTCGGTGGGGCTGGAGGCTGCGCGTTTGTGCAGCCAGGGCCATGTGTACGCCATTGAAAAAAACGTGGACGACAGCGCCATTGTGCGCAACAACCGCAAAGCGCTGGGCATCAGCAACCATACGCTGGTGCATGGCAAGGCCCCCGAAGGTCTGCAACATTGGCCGGACCCCGATGCGGTGTTTATAGGCGGCTCGGGCGGCGAGCTGGCTGATTTGATTCGTTTGATTCTTCAGCGCATGAAACCCGGCGGCTGGCTGGTCATGAACTTTGTCACGCTGGAAAACCTGAGCGCCGCTGTAGAAACCCTGAAAGCGCTGGGCGTGGCGTGGGATGTGCTGCAATTGCAGGCTTCGCGCAGCAAGCCGATTTTGCACATGAACCGCATGGCCGCCGAGAACCCGGTGTGGCTGGTATGCGCGCAAAAAGTGGCCGTGCAAAAAATTGCGAAAACGGAAAAATGCGATGACTGAACTTCACGTCACGTCCCCGTCTGTTGCCCCAGGCCGCCTCTTTGGCGTGTCTTTGGGTCCTGGTGATCCAGGCCTCATCACCCGCCGCGCCTGGGCCTTGCTGGAGCGCCCGGATGCGGTGTGGACCTACCCGGTACGCAGCCTGCGCAAGGAGAGTTATGCGCTGGACATCGCCCTGCGCGCGGGGCTGACGCTACCGGGGAAGCACCAGGCGCTGCTGTTTCCCATGACGCACGACGTCGAAAAACTCGCGCGCCACTGGTTAAAAGCCGCCGAGGCCGTCAAGGCGCTGCTGGCCACCGGGCAAGACGTGTTGTTTCTGGTCGAGGGTGATGCCTCGACTTACGCCAGCTTTTGCTATTTGGCCCGCGTGCTGCGCGAACTGGATGCCGAAGCAAACATCGACATTGTTCCCGGCGTGACGTCCTTCAACGCTGCCTGCGCCCAGCTGCAAATGCCACTGTCCGAGCAGGACGACACCATCGCCATCGTGCCTGCTGCCTACGGGATCGCCGCCGTCGAAAAAATGCTGGACGACTTCGACACGCTGGTGTTGATGAAGGTCAAGCCGCTGCTCGACGATTTGATTGTGCTGCTGGAGCGGCGGGGCCTTTTGCCATACAGCCGCTTCATTGAAAAAGCGGGCTCCCCTATGGAGCGCGTTGTGCACAACGTGGCCGAACTCAAGGGCACCAAGGTTAATTATTTGTCGCTGTTGCTGGTCAAAAATCCCAACCGCGAGCGTGGCGAAATGCTGCGCGGCTGCCGCAAGAAAACAAGCACTGAAATTGAAGAAGAGGAAATCCAAGAATGAGCACCAACACTTTGCCGGAAACCAGCGCCGCTATCCCCCCGGAGGTACGCGTGGTTCTGGTCGCCATCACCAAACACGGCGCGCAGCAAACCGCCGAGCTGGCGCGCCAGTTGCCCCAGGCCTGCGTCTGCGTGGCTGACAAATTTGCGCCGCTGATGGCCGGTTTGGCCAATCCGGTGCGCGCCTACAGCGGGGCTTTTCGTGACGAAATCGCCACGTTGTTTGCTGACTTTGACCAGGTGGTGTTTTTTGTCTCGCTGGGCGCGGTGGTGCGCCTGATTGCCCCGCACCTGAAGAGCAAGGATGAAGATCCCGGCGTGCTGGTGGTTGATGACGCGGCGCAGTTCGTCATTCCGGTGCTGTCCGGTCACGTGGGCGGCGCCAACGCCATGGCCGAGCAGGTGGCCGCGCTGCTGGGAGCCGTCGCCGTGCTGACCACCGCTTCCGACGTGGGCAAGACCATTCCGGTGGATATTCTGGGCCGTGAGCTGGGATGGAAGGTGGAGGCGCCCAAGATCAACATCACCCGCGTTTCGGCGCACGTGGTCAACGGCGAGCCGATTGCCGTGGTGCAGGACGCGGGTAGCCCCAACTGGTGGACCCGGCCCACGCCGCTGCCCGCTACGATTCACAAGTTTGAGCGCTTCGACGACGTGGATCTGAAGCACTTCAAGGCGGTGCTGTGGATCACCCACGCGGAAGTGACAGCTGATCGCTGGCAGCAACTCTGTGAGAGACTGGTGGTCTACCGGCCGCCCCACGAGGTGATTTCATGAGTAGCCATTTGCAGGTAGCCGTAGGACTCGGGTGCGACCGCGGGACACCGTTGGCCACCGTGGCACAAACCCTGGACGCCGCGCTGGAGCAGGCCGGCCTGGTGCGTGCGCAGGTTGCCGTACTGGCCAGCATTGAGGCCAAGCGGGATGAACCCGCCTTTGCGGAGCTGGCGGAGCAGGGGGGCTGGCCCTTGCTCTTCTTCAGCGCCGCCGAGCTCGCCGCCGTGCCGGTACCCAACCCCTCCGCCACCGTGTTGCGCCACATGGGCACACCATCGGTGTCGGAAGCGGCCGCTCTACTTGCGGGTCGAACCACCGCAAACCAACTGTTGGTTGAAAAATTCCGCCACAAGGGCGCCGATGGCCGAAACGCCACCGTCTCCATTGCTGCACTTTTGCCTGTTCTTTCCTTTACCCCGTGATCCATCGCTAACCTTTTCGGCATTTTTTAACCGCTTTCGTTCACTGCTTTTTTCACTTTCTTCACCTTCTTTTACAAGGAATCTCCATGAACGCTTCCCATACTTCCACAGCTGTCCCCGCTTTTGTTCCCACGACTTCGGCCACTACCGCTGCTTCTGTTTTGTTGCAGCTTGGCGCCGCGCTGGTGCTCGGACTCGTCATGCTGTACGGAGTGGGCTTCAGCGAAGCCTCCGTGGCGCATAACGCTGCCCATGACGTACGCCACGCCACGGGTCGTCCCTGCCATTGATACCGGAGACCTGTCATGTTGTTTCGACGATTGTTCCTGTGCGCGCTTTTTGTGGGCATCCTGGCCGGCTTCTTTGACAGTGCCCTGCAGCGCTGGCAGGTGGTGCCGATGATTCTTGCGGCCGAAGCATATGAAGGGGCTCTTGAAACCGCGGCGCATTCCCACGAAGACGGGGCGGCTGCACACAGTCATGAGCCCGAGGCATGGGCGCCAAAAGATGGCCTGGAGCGGACGGCTGCCACCGTCTTGGCGAATATTCTCAATTCGATCGGCTCGGCGCTGTTGTTGCTGGCCCTCATGAGTTTGTGGAACCGCTTTCGAGGGGGTCAGGCAAGATCCACGCCGGGCGCCGATGCGGCACCGCTGCGCCATGGCCTGCTGTGGGGCGCAGCGGCATGGTTTTGCCTGTTTGCGATGCCTGCTGCTGGTCTGCCGCCCGAGTTGCCTGGCATGCAGGCCGGTGCATTGCAAGCGCGTCAGTTGTGGTGGTTATTCGCCGTGCTGTGCGGCGCGGGTGGGCTGGCCGTGTTGTGCCTGGTGCGTACGAAGTGGCGCGTACTCGGTCTGGGGCTGCTGGTGCTGCCCTTTGCCATCGACGCGCCGCATTCTGATGGCAGTCCGTTTGTTGGCTTTGAGGCAGAAGCGGCGGTGCAAATGGCCCTGCTGGCTCAGCGTTTCGTCATGGCGACTGCCTTGGCAAGCGCACTGCAATGGTTGCTGCTGGGCGTGCTGTGCGCGCTGGCAGGCGCACGCTGGCTGAACCCTTTGCTGCGCCCGGTCGAACCATCCGGCACGCCGGCAGGAGTGCTTCGATGACCGGGGGCAAGATCATGTTGGTGGGCATCGGCCCGGGCAGTCATGACCACATGACCCACCGCGCCCGCGCAGCGATTGCCGAGGCGGATGTCGTTGTCGGCTACGTCACGTACATCAAGCTGGTGGCCGATTTGCTGGACGGCAAAGAGGTGATACGCAAAGGCATGACCGAAGAACTGGACCGTGCAGTCAGTGCTCTGGAGCGCGCCCGGGAGGGGAAAAAAGTGGCGCTGATTTCATCCGGCGATGCGGGTGTCTACGGCATGGCGGGGCCGACCTACGAGGTGCTGTTCCAGGCGGGATGGACGCCGGAATCCGGCGTGGCTGTGGAGGTAGTGCCCGGCGCGTCGGCTATCAACGCCTGCGCCGCTCTGGTTGGGGCACCATTGACGCACGACTTTTGTTCGATTTCATTGTCGGACCTGCTTACCCCCTGGCCCGTGATCGCGCGTCGGCTCGACGCCGTGGCGGCTGCCGATTTTGTGGTGGCACTGTACAACCCAAAGAGTGGCCGTCGCACCCAGCAGATCGTCGAGGCCCAGCGTCTTTTCTTGCGCCACCGCCGCGCAGACACACCTGTGGCGGTGGTCAAGTCGGCCTATCGGCGGCGGGAGCGTATTGAGTTCACCACGCTCGAACACATGAGCGAGTGCGATATCGGCATGCTGACCACGGTGCTGATTGGCAACAGCCATACTTTTGTACGCCATGGGCTGATGGTCACGCCGCGCGGTTACGCCAACAAGTATGAGTTGCACGGCGACGGCAGTACCCTGGAAGGCGAGAAGCCTGGCCGATCCCTTTCGACAGGCCTGCTTGGCTGGACCGAAAACCTGCGCCTGGACCATGCCGAAGGCCAGAGCGTTGCCGCGCTTGCGCTGCGCCACAAGCTGCCGGCCGATTACATCGAGGCCGTGTTGACGGCCCCTGTTGAGGAGACCCCTACGGCAGAAGCGGCGAGCACCGAGGACTCCGAGGCATGAGTGAGGCGGCAATCAAACCCAAGATCGGGGCTTACAAGCGGCACCTGCTGGTCTGTACCGGTCCGCGCTGCACCGAGGACGGTGCGTCACAGGCGCTGTTCGACAGCCTGGGTGACAAGTTCAAGGCGGCCGGCCTGCACGATGGTGAGATGCGCGTCAAACGCAGCCGCGTGAGTTGTTTTGCGGCCTGCAAGGGCGGGCCCGTGATGTGTGTGCAACCCGACGGGACCTGGTACTACAACGTCACGCCCGCCAACATGGACCGTATCATTGACCAGCATCTGGTGCATGGCCAGCCGGTGGAGGATCTGGTGTTTCATCAGGGGCCGGGCGACTGTCATGACGCTTGAGGACCTGGGACAACGCGGTCACGGGTTTGTGTCCATCGTAGGCGCCGGCCCCGGACCGGTCGACCTGATGACCTTGCGCGCGCTGGACCGGCTGAGGCGAGCCGAGGTTGTTGTACATGACCGCCTTATCACCCCTGAGGTATTGGCGCAGGCGCCAGAAAACGCCCTACGGGTGTATGTGGGCAAGGCCCTGGGCAATCACGCCGTGCCGCAGGAGGGCATCCATGCGCTGTTGATCGAGCATGCGCGCCGGGGGCTGCGTGTGGTGCGGCTCAAGGGCGGCGACCCCTATGTGTTTGGACGCGGTGGAGAAGAAGTGCAGGCGCTGCAAGCCGCGGCCATCCCTTTTGAAGTCGTCCCGGGCGTTACGGCGGCCAGTGGCTGTTCTGCGGCGGCGGGTATTCCATTGACCCACCGTGAGCTGGCAGGGAGCTGTGTGTTTCTTCCCGGCCATCTTGCCGACGACACGGCCTCGCACGACTGGCAGGCCTTGGCACGCCCGGGCCAGACCCGGGTTTTTTACATGGGCGTGCAGCGTCTGCCCCAGATCGCCGAGCAGCTCATCGCCCACGGCCTGCCGCCCGATACGCCGGCCGCGATTGTGCGCGACGGCACCCGCAGCACCCAGACTGTTCTTGCCACCGGACTGAGGGACCTGGTGGCGCGCGCTGCTGCCTATGGGCCGCACCCGGGCTTGCTCATCATCGGCGAGACAGTGCAGCTCAGTCCCGACTTCAACAACCTGAGGTGATTGCCTGTGCAGATTGAAACGCCACCTTCGGCAAAGCCCTACGACAAGCCTGACGGGGAGCGGCGTGGTCTGCTCATCGTCAACACCGGCGACGGCAAAGGTAAAAGCACCGCGGCCTTCGGCCTGGCCTTGCGCGCCCATGGCCGACACCACGTGCACGGCAAAGCCGTCAAAATTTTCCAGTTCATGAAAGTCCCCAGCGCCCGTTTTGGCGAGCACCGCATGTTTGAGCAGCTTGGCATTCCCATCGAAGGGCTGGGCGATGGCTTCAGCTGGAAGAGCCAGGACCTGGAGCATTCGGCCGAACTCGCGCGCAATGGCTGGGAAAAAGCCAAAACCGCCATTCTGGGCGGCGACAACTTCATGGTGGTGCTGGACGAGCTGACCTATCCGCTGATTTATGGCTGGATGCCGCTGGACGATGTGCTGCAGACGCTGAAAGATCGCCCGAAGGACGTGCATGTGGTGATCACCGGCCGGCGTTGCCCGCCCGAAATCATTGAACTGGCTGACACCGTCACCGAGATGGCCAAAGTTAAACATGCTTTCAACGCCGGCATACCCGCGCAACGCGGAATCGAAGATTAGCCATGTCGGCAGAACACGCAGTCAGCCCCATCGAGCAGGCGGCAGTGTACCGCGCCATCCACGAGCGGCGCGACATGCGGCATTTTATCGGTGGCACGGTGCCCGATGCCGTATTGCAGCGCCTGCTGTCGGCTGCGCACCATGCGCCCAGCGTCGGCTTCATGCAGCCCTGGCGCTTTGTCCGTGTTCGCAGTGCGCTGCTGCGTGAAAGCCTGCATGCCCTGATTGAGCAGGAGCGGGTGTTGACCGCCCAGGCGCTGGGTGAGCGTGAAGACGAGTTCATGAAGCTCAAGGTGCAGGGCGTGCTGGATGCCGCCGAGGTGCTGGTGGTGGCTTTGCCGCCGGGGCGCGAGGCCCATGTGTTTGGACGCCGCACCCTGCCCGAGATGGATCTGGCATCAGCCGCCTGCGCCATTCAAAACCTCTGGCTTGCCGCACGCGCAGAAGGGCTGGGCATGGGATGGGTCTCCCTGTTTGACCCGGCTCAGCTGGCGCAACTGCTGCAGATGCCTGAAGGCAGCAAGCCTGTCGCCGTGTTGTGCCTTGGGCCGGTAGAGGCGTTTTATACCGAGCCCATGTTGCAGACCGAGAAATGGGCACGCCGCGCGCCGCTGGCCGACATGATTTTTGAAGACCTGTGGGGTCGGGCGGCCCCCGATCCCGCCGCTGGCGGCGCGCCGGTGTGACAGCGGCCCGCGTTTGACATGATGCTGCTGGGCGCTGTCAGTACTGCATTTGCCATGGCTTTGATCTTGCTGATGGCCTTGTGGATAGACAAACGTTTTGGCGAGCCGCGATCCGGCTTGCACCCGGTGGTCTGGATGGGCGCCTTCCTGCAGGCTTGCGGCAACGTCACCGTGCGTTGTCCGCCTGCAGCCGGCTTTGTGCTGGGCGCTCTTGCCTGGTGTCTGGGGGCTCTAGTGACGGGGACTTTGGCTTGGGGTTTGCAGGGGCTGATGCTCGCGCAGCTGTCGCGTGTGGTCTCCACACCCAGCCTTGAACTTGCCATCACCACAGCTATATTTACTGCCTTGGTGGCCTGGCTGCTCAAGTGCATGTTGTCCTGGCGCATGCTGCGCAGCGAAGTGCTGGCCGTCGAAAACGCTTTGCAGCGGTCGCTGCAAGCCGGGCGTGAGCGCCTGTCCTGGCTGGTCAGCCGCGACACCGGCCATCTCAGCGAGAGTGAAGTGCGCGAAAGCGCGATCGAATCGCTGGCGGAGAACCTCAATGACTCGGTGATCGCGCCCATCTTCTGGTTTGTGCTGCTGGGTCTGCCCGGCGCGGCGGTCTATCGTTTTGCCAACACGGCTGACGCCATGTGGGGCTACCGCGGCGTCTACCGTGGGCAGAACTGGGAGTGGGCCGGCAAGTGGGCGGCGCGTGCGGACGACGCACTGTCCTGGCTACCGGCTCGTTTGACGGCGTTGCTGATGTGGGTGACAACCGGAAGATTCACCTTGACTGCCTTGCGCCGGGAAGCAGTGCGTACACCTTCTCCCAACAGCGGCTGGCCCATGGCCGCCATGGCCCTGGCGCTGGACGTGCACCTGAGCAAGCCCGGCGTGTACACCCTGCATGAAGCGGGCAGGGCGCCCGAGGTTGCCGACACGCGCCTGGCCGTAGATTTTGCATCAAAAGTGCTTCGCGCCCTTTTGTTATGTGCGCTACCAGCTACTGTTTTGATAGCATCCGCAGTGAAATGAAGAACGCAGCCTCTTTGACATCACGCACACATGGCGGCCCGGATCACCTGGGCACACCGCTGCATGATTTTTCAAGCAACAGCAATGCCTGCGGGCCGTGCCCCGATGCATTGGCGGCGGTGCAGCAAGCCGACGCCCGCCAGTACCCTGACGCCAGTTACAGCGCTTTGCGTGCGCAGCTTGCTGCTTTTCATGACGTGGACCCGCACCGCGTGCTGTTGGCCGGCAGCGCCAGCGAGTTTGTGTTTCGCATGACGGCGCTGGCGGCGCAACGCGGCGCCTCGTCGGTCTGGTTGCCGCGTTACAGCTACGGTGACTATGCGTACGCCGCCGCAGCCTGGAAGTTGCCGCTGGCCTCCGCGCCCGAGCGCGCGCAGCTGCGCTGGGCCTGCGATCCCTCGAGTCCGCTGGGCCAGCCCGAATCGGCGCCGGTCGCGTGCGCAGACGCGTCTGCCCTGTGCGTGCTGGACCGCGCCTACGAGCCTTTGCGCCTGAGTGGCGTGCCAGCCTGGGCGGACGATGTCCTTGCGAACGTCTGGCAGCTCTGGACGCCGAACAAAGCCCTGGGCCTGACCGGTGTGCGCGCCGCTTATGTGATCGCGCCGTCCGGGCAGGACAGGCTGGCCGCACAACTGGAGGCGCTGGCGCCGTCCTGGCCGCTGGGCGCCCACGGGGTCGCGATGCTGCAGGCCTGGACCGGTGCCGACGCCCAGGCCTGGCTGGCGGCCAGTCTGCCGGTGCTGCGGCAGTGGAAAGCCGCGCAGCTGGCTGTGTGCGAATCGCTGGGCTGGGCCTGCCTGCCCAGTGATGCGAATTTTTTTTGCGCCCGCCCGGCCTTGCCACCGGGCATGAGCCTGGCGCAGGCGCTGGCAGGGCTGCGGACGCGCGGCATCAAGCTGCGCGATACCGCTTCTTTCGGCTTGACCGGCCATGTGCGCCTGAGCGTGGCGGCGCCGGCGGCGCAGGCTGCCCTGCAGCAGGCCTGGCCCGACAGCGCGAGGGCCGCGGCATGAGGGCCAGGGCCGTCATGGTGCTGGGCACCACCAGCGGAGCCGGCAAGAGCTGGCTGACCACCGCGCTGTGCCGGTATTACGCCAACCAGGGTCTCAAGGTCGCGCCCTTCAAGGCGCAGAACATGAGCAACAACGCCAGAGTGGTCACTGAAGGTGAGATCGGCAGCGCGCAATACTTCCAGGCGCTGGCGGCGCGCGCGACGCCGGAAGTGCGCATGAACCCGCTGCTGCTCAAGCCCGAAAAAGACACCCAGAGCCAGGTCATCCTGATGGGGCAGGTCAGTGCTGAACTGTCGCGCATGGCCTGGCGCGGCCGCAGCGCGTCGGTGTGGCCGGTGATCGCGCAGGCACTCGACGAGCTGATGGCGGACAACGATGTGGTGGTGATCGAAGGCGCGGGTTCGCCCGCCGAGATCAACCTCAAGGACAGCGACATCGTCAACATGCGGGTGGCACTGCATGCCAGCGCGGCCTGCCTGCTGGTGACCGACATCGACCGCGGCGGCGCGTTTGCCCACCTCTACGGCACCTGGATGATGCTGGACGCCGCGGAAAGGCAGCTGATACGCGGCTTTGTGCTCAACAAGTTCCGTGGCGACGCCAGCCTGCTCGCGCCCGGCCCGCAGATGCTGCAGGACCTGACCGGCGTGCCAACGGTGGCGACGCTGCCGATGTGGTGGCAACACGGCTTGCCGGAGGAAGACGGTGTTTTTGACGACCGCAGCCGGGCCACCGGCGTGGTCAGCAAAACCATCGCGGTGATTGCCTACCCGCGCATCAGCAACCTCGACGAATTCCAGCCGCTCAAGAATGTGCCCGGTGTGCGCCTCGTGTGGGTGCGCAGCCCGGCTGAACTCGCCGGTCTGGCGCCCGACGACTGGGTCATCCTGCCCGGTTCCAAACATACCAGTGGCGACCTGGACTGGTTGCGCGTGCAAGGCCTGGACCGCGCGATTGCGACACATGCGGGCCGCGGCGGCGCCGTGCTGGGCATCTGCGGCGGCCTGCAGATGCTGGGCGAGGCGCTGATCGACACCCATGGCATCGACGGCAATGGCCCCGGCCTGGGCCTGCTGCCGGTCGTCACACAGTTTGAAGAAGGAAAAACCGTGCGGCAGCGTCAGGCCTGTTTCTCGGCCGTGAGCGGTCCCTGGTCGGCGCTGTCGGGGGTGGCTGTGCAGGGGTATGAAATCCACCATGGCCAGACCGCGCCGCACAGCGCCATGGCCGCCGCCGGCGATCTGGCGCACGCGGTGTTGCCGGAAGGCCTGGCCTGGCAAAACGGCGCGGGCCATGTGCTCGGTGTGTACCTGCACGGCCTGTTCGAAGACCCGGCGGTGCTGCAGGCGCTGTTCGGCGCCAGCACGCCGACGCTGGATTCGGTGTTCGAGGGCCTGGCCGGCTACATCGGCCGCCACTTCGAGCCCGGTGTGCTGGATGCGCTGATTCGCGCGGAGGAGTGCCCATGATCGCCGTGATTCTGGCCAACATCGCCGTGGTGCTGGCCGCGGTGGTGATCCACTATGAATTCCTGTTCCGGCTCAGCCTGCTGCTGCGCCATGTGAAGATCCGGCACCGGCCGCGTGTTTTGCTGGGTGTGGGCGGCGCGCTGGTCGCCCACGCGGTGGAGGTCTGGCTGTTTGCCGGCGTGTATTACCTGATGCACCATGCGCCGGGCTGGGGCAGGCTGACCGGCAATTTCGACGGCAGCCTGATGGACTGCGTGTATTTTTCCTTTACCACCTTCACGACGCTGGGCTTTGGCGACATCCAGCCCGAGGGCAACATGCGTTTCCTGACAGGTGTCGAGCCCCTGACCGGCCTGGTGCTGATCACCTGGACAGCCTCCTTCCTGTTTGTCGAGATGCAGAAGTTCTGGGATTCCAAGTAGGGGCCGGCCGGCGCTGGCGGCCCGTACAATACTGGCTATTCATACAGCCTCGAGCCGCCCACGCCCCATGAACGCCGCGCCCGCCACGGACACGCCTTATGTTGTCGCCGTGCGCGCGCTGTGTGATTTCACCGCCAAGCGCGGCGACCTGGATTTGCGTTTCACGCCGTCGCCCTCCGCGATCGAAGGCATGGCCGGTCACCGCATGGTGGCGATGCGGCGCCCCGTCCACTACCAGACCGAAGTCAGCCTGAGCGGCGAATACCTCGATCTGCGCGTGCGCGGCCGCGCCGACGGCTACGACGCCGAGGCCGGCCAGCTCGAGGAGGTCAAGACCTACCGCGGCAACCTCGACGCCATGCGCGAGAACCACCGGCAGCTGCACTGGGCCCAGCTCAAGGTGTATGGCCACCTGCTGTGTTGCCGTGACGGCCTGGCGCAGATCAGGCTTGCGCTGGTGTACTTCAACGTCGCCACGCAGGACGAAACCCTGCTGGTCGAGTCGTGCACTGCGGACGAGCTGCGGGCCTTTTTCGAGGACCAGTGCCAGCGCTTTCTCGGCTGGGCGCGCCGGGAACTCGCGCACCGTGCCGCACGCGATCAGGCGCTCGCGGCACTGCCGTTCCCGCACGCGGATTTCCGCCCCGGCCAGCGCGAACTGGCTGAGGCGGTCTACAAGTCGGCCAGCAGCGGGCGTTGCCTGATGGCGCAGGCGCCCACCGGCATCGGCAAAACCATAGGAACGGTGTTTCCGCTGCTCAAGGCCTGCCCGACACAGCGGCTGGACAAGGTGTTTTTTCTGGCGGCCAAGACACCTGGGCGGCAACTGGCGCTCGATGCGCTGGCGCTGATCAAGCGGGCCGCGCCGGCGCTGCCGCTGCGTGTGCTGGAGCTGGTGGCACGGGGCAAGGCCTGCGAACATCCCGACAAGGCCTGCCACGGCGAGTCCTGCCCGCTGGCCCGCGGCTTTTACGATCGCCTGCCGGCAGCGCGCGAGGCGGCGGTGGACCGGGCCGCCGTGCATCCCGGGCCGCTGGACAAGGGCGCGCTGCGCGAAGTCGCACTGGCCCACGACATCTGTCCCTACTACCTGGGCCAGGACCTGCTGCACTGGAGCGATGTGGTGGTGGGCGACTACAACTATTACTTCGACGTCAATGCCATGTTGCATGCGCAGGCGCAGGCCGGCCAGTGGCGCGTGAGTGTGCTGGTGGACGAGGCCCACAACCTGGTCGAGCGCGCGCGCAAGATGTATTCGGCCGAACTCGTTCCCGCGCGCCTGGCAGTGGCCCGGCAGGCCGCACCACCGGCGATTCGCAAGGTGCTGGACGGCCTGGCGCGGGGCTGGCGGGCCCTGCACCGGGACCAGGCGGAGGACTACCGGGTGTATGAGGAGGTGCCGCAGGATTTCCGCGGCGCGTTGCAGCAGACGGCCAGCGCCATCCTGGACCACCTGGCCGACCATCCCGCGGGTATCGCCGCTCCCCTGCAGGACTTTTTCTTCGAGGTGCTGCATTTCTCGCGCATGGCCGAGCTGCTGGGTGCACATTCGCTGTTCGACATCACGCTGGACGAGGGCGGCGCGCTGCTGTGCCTGCGCAACGTGGTGCCCGCGCCATTCCTGGCGCCGCGTTTTGCCGCCGCGCGTTCGGCGGCCCTGTTTTCCGCGACGCTGGGGCCGGCCGGGTATTACAGCGACTTGCTGGGCCTGCCGGAGGACACCGCCTGGATCGACGTGGCTTCGCCTTTCAGGGCCGAGCAGTTGTCGGTCCGGGTGGTCGATGACGTCTCCACGCGTTTTCAGCATCGCGGCAATTCGCTCTTGCCGATGGTGGAGCTGATGGCCAGGCAATACGCCGCCGCCCCCGGCAATTACCTCAGTTTTGTCAGCAGCTTCGACTACCTGCAGCAACTGATCGCCCTGTTCCGCGCGCGGCATCCGGCGATCCCGGTCTGGGAGCAGTCGCGCGGGATGGAAGAAAGCGCCAAGCAGGGGTTTCTCGAGCGCTTCACGGCGGTGTCCGGCGGTATCGGTTTTGCCGTGCTGGGCGGCGCGTTTGCCGAGGGCATTGACCTGCCGGGCAAGCGCCTGATCGGCGCCTTTGTCGCGACGCTGGGCTTGCCGCAGATCAACCCGGTCAACGAGCAGATCAAGGCACGCATGGAGGCCAGTTTCGGCCGCGGCTACGACTACACCTACTTCTACCCGGGCCTGCAGAAAGTGGTGCAGGCGGCCGGCCGGGTGATACGCACCGAGTCCGACAGCGGTGTGGTCTACCTGATCGATGACAGGTATGCGGCGGCGCAGGTGCAGCAGCTGTTTCCTGGCTGGTGGAAGGTGGAGAGGCTGCAGGCGCGGTTGCCGCGGGCCACGGCTGCGAAGAAGGACGGCCTGCCTTCCATTGACCTTGTTTGAGGACTTCTGGTGTGCCTGCGCCTGTTGGCCGGGGGGTGCCCGGCGGCAACTCACTTTCTTTTGCTTCGCCAAAAGAAAGTAAGCAAAGGTCACGCAGTGGGGATTCGCTCACTTCGCGAAGCGAAGTTACGCGAATACCAAAAGGCGACCCTGCTGTCTGCGTCCCTCCGCTTCGCTACGGGCAACCAGCGGTGCTCGGTCCAGCCGGGGTCGAGCTCGAACTCGCCTTCGGCTCAGACAATCGCTCGCCCTTGTCCGTCTGGACCTCCGCTCCTAGTCGCATACAGAAGGGTGGGATAGAAAACCAATGCGGGGGCAAAAATCCGGAGTCCTTGAAGCGCGAAGCGCTTCAAGGACGGGAATCCCAACGTACGGCCATGTTTGCACGCGAGTGCAGCGCACGCGGCCACATGAAGTCCCCCTCCATCGCCCGGCGGGGCGAGGGAGGGGTTAGGGGTGGGAGTGGGGAGTTCAGTCCTGCTGTCTGTAGCAGAACCGGGTGCTCGGGCTTGCCAAGGCCTGTTGGCCGGGGGTTGCCCGGCGGCAACTCACTTTTCTTTGTCTCGCCAAAGAAAAGTAAGCAAAAGAAAGGCGACCCGATGGTCTGGGTCCCCTGCGCTGCGCTCCGGGGCAACCTGCGGTGCTCGCCGAAAACGGGGCCGGGCTCGAACTCGCCTTCGGCTCAGACAATCGCCCGTCCTGATCCGTTGTCGGCTGCGCTCCTAGGCCCAGCCCGACGGGTGGGGGAGAAAGCCAATACCGAATTCAAGGACGGGAATCCCAAGCGGCCGTCATGTTTGCACGCGAGCGCAGCGCACGCGGCCACATGAGGCTCCCTTCTCTCGCCCAGCGGGGTGAGGGAAGGGCGGGGGGTTGGGAGTGGGGAGTTAAGGCCTCCCGAAGCAGGCAAACCGCAACGGCAGCGTGCTGCAACAGGCGGTTGGAGTTGAAACCGATTTATGAATAAAATCGGCCTTCAGCCCTTATTGGACGGGCGTAAGCAGCTATCAAACCGATAGCAAAACTAGTTGATCAAGCCGCGTTGCCGGGCTGCAAACACGGCCTGCATGCGGTTCGACACGCGCAGCAGGCCGTAGAGGATCTGCACATGGCCGCGCACCGTGTGATGCGACAGGTCCAGCTTGCGGGCGATCAGTTTGTCGGGCAGGCCTTCACAGAGCAGGCTCAGCACTTCGGACTGGCGCGAGGTCAGGCGCGGGGCTGGCTCCCCGGATTGCGTCACCTCGGCGGCGGGCGGCATGCCTGCGCCATGGGGTGCATGGTTTTCAACCTGGTGCGCATGTAAATTGTTCATGCGTGAATTAGACCGGCGCAACAAGTTCGTCGCAAGCGCTGGTGTCGCCGGTTGTGTCCCCAAAAATAGCTACACAAGCGCCGGCGGCAGTCATGCAGCTGTCATGCCGGATTGCGCTTTTCCGGCAGCCACAGCCGCAGCCAGGTGCCGTCGCCCTGCGGCTCCCAGTGCAGCTGGCCGCCTATCGACTGGGCGCGGCGCAGCTGGTTGTGCAGGCCCTTGCCGCCGTTGCGCATCGCGCTGTCCAGCTCGAAGCCCTGGCCGTTGTCGCTGATGGTGACGATCACCCCGTCGACACCCTCGCGTGCCTGCACCGCGGTGCTGACGCGGATTTCGCTGGCCTGCGTGTGTTTGAGGATGTTGGTAAACGCCTCCTGCAGGATACGCAGGATGTGCAGCGCGTTGCGCGGGTCCAGCCAGTCGAGCGCCGGAAGGTCCACCACCTCCCAGCGCAGGGCGATGCCGGCGGCAGCCAGCCGCGGCCCCAGGCGAAAGCGCAGTGTGGCCAGCAGCAGCAGCAGGTCGGCCTCGACCGGCTCCATCGAGTCGATGGTGAGCTTCAGGTCGTCGATGCAGCCCTTGAGCACCTCGGCCACGTCCGCTTCGCTGAGGCGCCCGCCTTCGACCACGCGCAGCGCGCTCACGAGCGAGGAGCCGAGGCCGTCGTGCATGTCCTGCGTCAGCCGCTGGCGCTCGTTGCTCAGGGTCTGGAGGTGCTCGATCCGGCTCATCCGTTCATAACTGGTGGCCAGTTCGGCTTCACGGTCACGCAGGCTTTTCGCCAGGTTGGCGTTGACCTGCTCGGCTTCGCCGATCGCGCCCACATAACGCCTGAAAATAATGTAGCCGAACATCACAAACAGCCCGATGATGCCGTAGGGGTTGGTGTACACCCCTTCGGGACTGACCCAGTTGTTTTGCAGCGCCAGGTCGTACGCGCTCAGGGCAATGGTCGCCGCAAACCAGCCTGCCATCAGCCACACCTCGCGCGAGCGGGTGCGCAGGGCATTGCGCAGCGCATCCACGGAAATAAGCACCGCAAACGGCAACATCAGCAGGTACAGCAGCGGCGTGATCAGCACCAGGTCGGGCACCAGTGCGACCAGGCCGGGCAGTGTCAGCACATTGCATGCGAGCGTGATGCCGATCAGGCAAGGCGTCAGCCATCGCAGGGGCCGCTTGTGCAAATGCTCCATGAAGCTGTTGACCAGCACGATCAGCCACATCAGCGAAGACACCGTGATCCACTGAAGCCAGACGTCGTCGAGCGGCAGGTCATTGCCGCCGATGTAATAGTGTTGCATGCGCACAAACGCCGCCACCGAGGTGAAGAAGAACAGCAGGTAAAGCGACTCATGCCGCCGCTTGCACCAGAACGACAGTGAAAACAGGCCCAGCGCCAGGAAGGCCGAGACACCCACAAACGGCAATTGATTTTGAAGAAATGCGCGCACCTGGTAACGCCAGACCAGCTGCCGCGCCGTCCCCACCCGCACTGTCGACAGCGCGCTGCCGCTGGCCTGCAGCCGGTTGATGCGCAGCAGCACACTGGCTGGGGCCGGCACGCCGGCAGCGCCGTTGAGCCGCAGCAGCAGCGGATGGTTGTAGCCGTTGTGAACCAGGCTGCCTTCGGACTGGTAGAGCAGTTGGCCGTCGCCGTAAATCGCCAGCTGGCCTATGGTTTTCCAGCGCGGAATATAAAGGTGCAGGGCCTCTGACGCAGGTGGCAGGCCCGCCAGATCCAGGCGGTACCAGTCGGTGACGACGCGGCCGGTGCCCGAGGGGCCCAGGATGTCGCGCGGCGCGGTGTAGGGCAGCACGATGTCCTGCCAGCCGCCGGCGGGTAGCGCCTCATCGGCGGCATCGGGCGCGGGGGGTGTGAAGTCATGGCCGGCGACAGACAGCAGTTGCGCCCGCACCAGGTGGGCAGCCGTGTCGCCGCTGGCCCAGGCGCAGCCCGCGGCGGAACAAGCCAGCACCAGCAGCACCCACACCCTCCGGGCCTGGTGCTGGATGCTAGCCCTCCAGCAAGCCCTGGTTTCTGGCTTCATAAATCGCCTCTGCCTTGGAGCTGACCTTGAGCTTGACATAAATGCGGCGCACATAGGTCTGCACGGTGTGCACCGACACCTGCATCAGCCGGGCGATCTCGTCGGCGGTGAAACCCTTGGTGATCAGTTCCAGCACCTGTTTTTCGCGGCTGGACAGCTGCGCCTGCTCCTCTGCGCGTTCCGCCGGCTGGGCGACACGGGCGGGCGCGGGCGCCTGGCGGAAACGCGTCAGGATCTGCCGCGCGATCAGCGGGCTGATCGGGCTGCCGCCGCCGTGCAGGCTCCGGATTTCCGCCAGCATGTTCTCCGGCGCGCTGTCCTTGAGCAGGTAACCCGAGGCACCGGCTTCGATCGACTGAAGCACATGGGCCTCGTCGCCGAAGGTGGTGCAGACCATCACCGCGCACCCCGGCCAGCGCAGGTGGGCCGCCTGGATCACGTCGATGCCCGAGCCGTCGGGCAGGCCCAGGTCCACCAGCAGGACATCGGCCGCCGCGGCCTGCAGCGCCTGCAAGCCTTGTGCTCGCGTGCTGGCCACACTCACCAGCTGCACGTCGGCCGAGGCCGCAATGGCCGTCGCGATGGCGGTCTGGAAATGGACATCGTCTTCCACGAGGGCCACATGAATGCGCGGGCTGGCTGGGTCTGGGGGCATGGCTGGTGGGTTCGGGGCTGCAGCGCCCGGGTCCAGGCGGCAGTCTGTATTTTGCGCCAGGGTGCCGCTGCGCCTGTCCCCAGTTTTGGTGACAGGGGCTGCTGGCGGCTTGCCACCCGCCGTCCCCGGCCCGGGCCGGACCGCGGGGCGACGTCGCAGCCGCTATTGATTTGATAGCTGGTTACGCAAGCGTCGCAAGGGCTGGAGGCCAGTTTGACCTGATTTTTTCGGGCACGTCGCTTTGCATGAGCCATTATCCTGCCGGGGCGATGGGACTCAAAGCTGTGATTTTCCGGCAGGTCGTTCCGGAACGTCCCGAACGCGCAGCGATAGCGCTTTTTTTTTGGTGCACTTAAGCCCACATCGATGCATGGTGTTGATGTCATGCACATGACAGACTGCACACACTAATTTGGGCCGCAACGCGCTGCTAGCCTGTGTGCAGGGCGATCCTGCTCTGCACTTCAAGGGAATGCATGAAAACCTCCTCCTTCAAAAAGCTGGCATTGAACACCTTGGCAGTCATGGCTTTCGCGGCGGCTGCCTTGCCCGCCGACGCGCAAGATGCCGCCGTGTCCGTGCGGTCCACCGCCTCGCTTCAGCTCAACGGCGCAGGCATACGCAAGGATGCAGAGCGGGGACTGTATGCCGCCGCCCTGTATCTCGAAAGCAGACTGTCCACGCCCCAGGCCGTCTTGAGTCATCCCGGCGCCAAGCAGTTGCGCTTCATGATGCTCCGGGACATCAGCGCCGCCGACATGGGCGATTTGCTGGCGCGCGCCATGCAATCAAGCGCCAGTGATGAACAGTTGTGGAAGCTGGCTCCTGCGCTGTTCCGTCTGGGAGCGGTTTTTGGAGAGCAGAAAAAATTGCACGCGGGCGACACTTTCGAGATCACATCCTTGCCGGGCAAGGGCACGTCCATCAGCATCAACGGGCGGCTACAGGGTGCAACTTTTGAGGAGCCCGGGCTTTTTGAAGCGCTGCTGGGCATATGGTTGGGACCACGCCCTGCGGACTTGCTTCTCAAAAGCAGCTTGCTCGGCCGAGCCGTTTGAGTTTCCCCGCGGGCGGTGGCACCTGACGCCGGCGCGGTGAGGGGCTGGCTTGCCAGCCTGGCCTCAATCCGCGAACGTGCGCACGAAGTCGAGCGACGACACCACGCCGCGGATGTCCTGGCCCTCGGCGACCACCACATGATGGATGTTCGATTCGACCATCAGCCGGGCCACCTCGCCCAGGCTGGCGTCCGGCCGCACGGTGACCGGCTTGTAGGTGCTCAGCTGCCAGGCGCGGGCTCCGGGCGGCGCGGACCCGCCGGCATGCTGGCGCAGCAGGTCGGTGCTGCTGATGACGCCCAGCACATTGCCCTGGTCGACCACGGGCATCCAGCTCAGGCCATGGGCCACCATCCGGGCTTCGACGGCCTGCAGCGTGTCGTCAGGACCGGCGGTATGCACCTGGCGGTTCATCAGGGAGGCAATGGTCCGGCTCATGACGGGCTCCTGTCCGCCGCTGGCGGTGTGGCGGCAAGCGCCGGCGCGGCGCTGCGGGGCGCGCGTCCCAGCCGCGCTTCCACGGCCAGCACGTCGCGCGTGGTTCTCACCAGGGTATCCGGCGTCACGCTGATCGAGTCGATGCCGAGCTCCACCAGCCAGGCGGCGAAGTCGGGGTAGTCCGAAGGCGCCTGGCCGCAGATGCCCACATGGCGGTGGTTGCGCTGCGCGCCGGTGATGGTCTGGCGGATCATTTCCATGACGCCCGGGTCGCGTTCGTCGAAGTCGAAAGCCACGATCTCCGAGTCGCGGTCCACGCCCAGCACCAGCTGCGTCAGGTCGTTCGAGCCGATCGAAAAGCCGTCGAACAGGCGCGCGAAGGCATCGACCTGGATCACGTTGTTGGGAATCTCGCACATGACGTAGATTTCCAGCCCGTCCACGCCGCGGACCAGGCCGTGCCCGGCCATGGCCTGCAGCACACGTTCGCCTTCCTCGACACGGCGGCAAAAAGGAATCATCAGCCTGACGTTGGTCAGGCCCATCTCGCCCCGCACGCGTTTCATGGCCGCGCATTCCAGCGCAAAACCTTCGGCATAGGCCGGGTGCGTGTAACGCGAGGCGCCGCGAAACCCGATCATGGGGTTGGCTTCATCGGCCTCAAACCAGCGGCCACCGGCCAGGCTGGCGTATTCGTTGGTCTTGAAGTCGGACATGCGGACGATCACCGGCTTGGGATAAAAGGCCGCGGCAATCATGGCGACACCCTCGGACAACTCGCGCACAAAATAATCGGCCGGCGTTGCATGGGCCCGCGTGAGCCGCGCGATGTCGGCGCGCACCGACGGGTCCGCCACCCTGTCGGGATGCACCAGCGCCATCGGGTGCACGCGGATGTGCTCGGCCACGATGAATTCCATGCGCGCCAGGCCGACGCCGTCGTTGGGCAGTTGCGCGGTCTGGAAGGCGGTGTCGGGGTTGGCGATGTTGACCATCAGCTGCGTCTGCGGCCGTGCCAGGCTGGCCACGTCGATGTGCGTCGTCGTGAAAGGCAGCAGGCCCGCATAAATATGGCCGGTACTGCCTTCGGCGCAGGACACGGTGATTTCGTCGCCGGTGCGGATGGCGGTGGTGGCGTTGCCGCAGCCCACCACGGCGGGTATGCCCATCTCGCGCGCGACGATGGCCGCATGGCAGGTGCGGCCGCCGCGGTTGGTCACCACGGCGGCAGCGATCTTCATGACGGTGCCCCAGTCCGGCATGGTGGTGTCGGCCACCAGCACCTCGCCGGGCTGGAACTGGTTGAGCTCGGACACGTTGCTGACCACGCGCGCGCGGCCGGCGGCGATGTGGCCGCCGACCGCTCGGCCACTGGCCAGCAGTTGGCCCTTGCGGTCTAGCTGGTAGTCGTCCACCGTGCCGAGCGGCTTGAGCGAGGCCACGGTTTCGGGGCGCGCCTGCACGATGTAGAGCTTGCCGTCCAGGCCGTCCCGCGCCCATTCGATGTCCATGGGGGTCGGCCGGCCGGCCTTGCGGCTGTAGTGCTCTTCGATCCTGACGGCGGCGTCGGCCAGTTCCAGGACTTCCTCGTCGCTTATGCAATAACGCGCCTGATCCTCGGGCGGCGTCGGCATGTTGCGTGTGGTGTCGCGGCCGGCCGCCTTGGCATACACCATGCGGATCTCCTTGCCGCCCAGCTTGCGCCTGAGCACCGCGCGGTGCCCCAGCTTCAAGGTCGGCTTGAACACGTAGAACTCGTCCGGGTCCACCGTGCCCTGCACCACGTTTTCGCCCAGGCCCCAGGCCCCGGTGATGAACACGACGCCGGAAAAACCGGTTTCGGTGTCCAGGGTGAAGATCACGCCGCTGGCCGCGCAGTCGGAACGCACCATCTTCATCACGCCGACCGACTGGAACACCTTGAAGTGGTCGATGCCGTGATCGACCCGGTAGGCGATTGCCCGATCCTTGAACAGGCTGGCAAAACACTGGCGTACGGCATCGAGCAGGCGTGCCTCACCGGCAATATTGAGGAAGGTTTCGTGCTGGCCGGCAAAGCTGGCTGTCGGCAGGTCTTCCGCGGTGGCCGAACTGCGCACCGCCAGGGTGAGCGTGTCCCCGTATTCGGCCTGCAGTTGCCGGTAGGCGGCGCAGATGTCGGCCACCAGATCGGCCGGCAGGGGAGCGGCCTGGATGATGTCGCGCGCCCGCTGCGCGCGCCGCCCCAGGTCGTCCACATCCTTGACGTCAAGGCCGTCCAGGGCCTGGTGCAGGCCCGGCCAGGCGTTCGCCTGGTCCAGCAGGTAGCGGTAAGCCCCGGCCGTGACCG
>JAUXPP010000166.1 GCA_030683705.1 Polaromonas sp.
GGCCCGGCTGTTGCCGTGTCGACCGTGGCCACCACCGAACAGCTGGCCGCCCTGCAGGCCGAATGCCGGCGTGTGTATGTCGACCCTTCGCTGGTGCAATACGCCGTGCGGCTGGTGTCGGCCACCCGCAACCCGGAAAAGCACGGCATCAAGGATTTGTCGCGCTTCATCACTTTTGGTGCCAGCCCGCGCGCCACTATCAACCTAACCGAAGGCGCGCGCGCCCTGGCCATGCTGCGCGGGCGCAGTTACGCGCTGCCAGAAGACATGACCGACCTGGTTCCCGACGTTTTGCGCCATCGCCTGGTGCTGTCCTATGAAGCCTTGTCCGAGGGCTTGTCGGCAGACGCCGTTGTAGGCAAGGTCATGTCCAGAGTTTCACCACCTGCCAAGCCGCTTGCCCATGAAAAGCTCGCTGCCTGAGGATATGACCCCCACGCTTGCCACGTCCCCGATCACCCTGAGGTATCGAAGGGTGCCCCCCGAGGGGGCTGGCCTTGCGATGCTGCCCATATCATCATGATCCCCTCGCCTTCAGCCTCATCCGTTAAGGCGCCTGCTGGCGCCGAGTCACTGTTGCGCCGGCTTGAATGGACCGTTCTGCGCCGCCTCGACGGCCTGCTGCAGGGCGACTACCGCACGCTGTTGCGTGGCACGGGCATCGACCTGGCCGACCTGCGCGAATACCAGCACCACGACGACGTACGTCATATCGACTGGAACGTCACCGCGCGCCTGCAGCAGCCGCATGTCCGGGTCTTCACCGAAGACCGTGAGATGAATGCCTGGTTTTTGCTGGACCTGAGCCCGTCGATGGATTTCGGCTCGGGCGAGCAGCGCAAGCGTCAGGTCTCGGCTGAATTTGTGGCGGTGCTGGCGCGCTTGCTGACGCGCCACGGTAACCGGGTCGGCGCGATGCTTTACGGCGCCGGTGTTGACGCGGTGATTCCCGCACGGGGCGGCAGGCAGCAGGTGCTGCGGTTGCTTCATACGCTGCAAACGCGCCCGGAGACCCCCGACAACAAAAACCTGGGGACGACGCGCCTGCAGGACCTTCTTGATTCCGCAGCCAATCTGGTGCGCAGACGTTCCACGATTTTTGTGCTGTCTGACTTCATCAGCGAAGCAGGTTGGGAGCAACCGCTTGGCCTGCTGGCACAGCGCCATGAAGTCGTCGCTGTGCGCCTGCTCGATCCGATGGAACTCGTTTTGCCCGACCTCGGCCTGATTCCCATCCGGGACGCAGAAACCGGCGAGCAATTGCTGGTCGACACGCATGACGCGGGTTTTCGCAAGCGCTTCGCGCGCATCGCCGCCCAGCGCGAGGCGCAGTTGCGGGCGTGCCTGACGCGCGCGGGGGTTGACGCGCTTGAACTGTCAACCGACGACGACCTGGTGAGCGCCCTGACGCGTTTCACCGACATGCGCAAACGCCGAAGCCGCCTGTCGGGTGGGCACGCCGGCACCGGTAAACTGCCCGCCCACCTTCTGCCAGCCGCTTGAACGGCACCGGGAGTTTTCATGAAGAATTTCTTGACACCGCTGATGCCAAACTTCCTCTGGCCTCAATTTCTCTGGCTGCTGCTCCTGCTGCCCTTGCTGGTGTTGTTGTATGTCTGGTTGTTGCGGCGCAAGAAAAAAATGGTGCTGCGTTATGCCAGCCTCTCGATCGTGCGGGAAGCCATGGGCCAGGGCCAGAGCTTTCGGCGGCATATCCCGCCGCTGCTTTTTTTGATGTCGCTCGCCGCCATGCTGGTGGCGTCGTCGCGTCCCTTTGCCGTGGTCAGCCTGCCATCGCAGAACGAAACCATCATCCTGGCCATGGACGTGTCGGGCAGCATGCGCGCCACCGACGTGCTGCCCAACCGGCTGGTGGCGTCGCAAAATGCCGCCAAGGCCTTTCTGGCTGAGCTGCCGCGCAGCGTGCGCGTCGGCATCGTGGCGTTTGCCGGCACCGCCTCGGTGGTGCAGCCGGCCACCCTGAGCCGCGAAGACCTGGTCGCGGCGATCGACAAGTTCCAGTTGCAGCGCGCCACAGCGATTGGCAATGCCATTGTGGTGTCGCTCGGTGAACTGTTTCCCGATGCAGGCATCGACCTGGCGTCGCTGACCTACGGCCGCAACCGCAGCGGCGGCATCGCCATCGACCAGG
>JAUXPP010000004.1 GCA_030683705.1 Polaromonas sp.
CGTTCGTTGCGATTCCCGTGCAGGAAGCGCTGCGCGCTTCCTGCACTCCGGAGTGAATACGGGATTGGTACCCGGTATTGGTTTTCTCCCTCAACCCGTCGGGGTGGGCCGAGCTGCGCAGCAAAAAATGGATCAGGGCGAGCGATTGTTTGAGCCGAAGGCGAGTTCGAGCTCGACCCCATTTTTTTGCGAGCACCGCAGGTTGCCCCTGAGCGGCAGCGAAGGGGACCCAGACCATCGGGTCGCCTTTTCTTTGCTTACTTTCTTTTGGCGAAGCAAAAGAAAGTGAGTTGCCGCCGGGCAACCCCCGGCTTGGTGGACGACCTACGGAAGCACACGCTTGCACAGGCTTCGACAGGCTCAGCCCGAACGGCAGTGGTCATCGGACATGGATCCCGGATCAAGTCCGGGATGACAGGAATGTTCAGCCCCTGCGCAGCTTGATGTGCGCTGCGAGGCCGCCGGAGCCGGTGTTGGCCAGCGCAAACACGCCGCCCATGCGGTGCAGGGTTTTTTCGACAATCGCCAGGCCCAGGCCGGCGCCGGTGGCGGCAGTGCGGGCAGCGTCGCCGCGGAAAAAGGGCTTGGTCAGGTTGCCCAGGGCTTGCGGTGCCACGCCGGTGCCGTGGTCGCGCACCTTGATCAGCACCCACTGGTCGCGCTCCTTGGCCGCAATGTCGACGATGGCGACGCCGGTCTCCGGCGTCTTGCCGTAACGCCTGGCGTTTTCCAGCAGGTTGGCAATTACGCGCGACAGCTCCACCTCGTCCGCCAGTACCGTGATTTGCCCCGGCAAGGTGACGTTGACACGCATGTCGGTGTAGTCGGCCACCGCGTACACCGCCGAGTTGATGATGGCATTGAGCGACAGCGGCGCCAGTTGTGGCGGGTCCGGCCGGGCGTAGTCGAGGAACTTGTCGATGATGGCGTCGAGCTGGGAAATGTCGGCCGCCATGTGGGCGCGCGCCTCCGCATCGGCCACGCTCATCTCGGTTTCCAGGCGCAGGCGCGCCAGCGGGGTGCGCAGGTCGTGGGAAATGCCGGCCAGCATGATGACCCGGTCTTCCTCGATTTTGGAGAGTTGTTCGGCCATGCGGTTGAAACCGATGTTGACTTCGCGGATTTCGCTGGTGGCCACCTGTTCGTCGAGCAGGCTGGCGTCGAAGTCGCCGTCCCGCATGCGGCTGGCCGCAAATGACAACTGCTTGAGCGGGCGGTTGATCAGGCGCGCGATCAGCGCCGCCCCCACCAGCGACAAAATCGCCGCCGTGATCAGCCAGATCAGCCAGGTGCCGCCCTGCATCGGGCCCAGGCGCGACGGGTCGGTCAGCAGCCAGTAGGCATCGCCGTCGATGGTGAAGCCGACCCAGAGCCCGGCCACCCCGTTGACCGACTTGGCCACCACCGTGCCCTGGCCCATGCGGGAGGTCAGCTCGTCGCCGATACGCTCGCCAAACGGGTCGTCGACGAATTGCTCGTACTTGTCACGCGGCTCGCGTGGCGAGATGCGTACGCCTTCTTCCTCGGCCAGTGTCTTGATCAGCCAGACCCGCGTGATCGAGTCGGAGTATTTCAGGGCGGCCCGGCTCAGATTGACCAGCGAAGCCAGTTGCTGGGCGCTTTGCACGGCGCGCGGCTCGAATTCCAGCGCGCGGAAAGTCTGCAGCCAGGCCACGATGCAGCCGATCAGCAGCAGCGCCAGGAAGAAGAAGGTGCGCCAGAACAGGCTGAGCCCGACGCGCGGGCGCATCTCCAGCGGCGCCGGGGCGGTTTCCAGCGGTGCCGGGGCGGTTTCCAGGTGGACGGCGCGTGTGCCTTGCATCGGGGGCGATTGGACGGAAGAGGTGGGGCAGCCCGGTCAGCCTGGGGCGATCAGGCGTCCGGCAGCAGGTGGCGCATCAGTTGGTGCCGTCCGGCACAAACACATAACCAATGCCCCAGACGGTCTGGATATAACGCGGCACCGCGGCATCGGTCTCGATCAGCTTGCGCAGGCGCGAGACCTGCACGTCCAGGCTGCGGTCGAAGGGCTCGAACTCGCGGCCGCGCGCCAGCTGGGCCAGCTTTTCGCGCGACAGCGGCTGGCGCGGATGCCGCACCAGGGTCTTGAGCATGGCGAATTCGCCGGTGGTCAGCGGCAGTTCCTCGCCGTTTTTCTGCAGCGTGCGCAGGCCCATGTCGAAAGTGAAGGGGCCGAAGTTGACGACCTCCTGCTCGCTCGACGGCGCGCCCGGCACTTCGGTCGCAGGGCGCCGGCGCAACACCGCGTGGATGCGGGCCAGCAACTCGCGCGGATTGAAGGGTTTGGCCAGGTAGTCGTCGGCGCCGACTTCCAGGCCGACGATGCGGTCCACATCCTCGCCCTTGGCGGTCAGCATGATGATGGGGGTGCGGTCGTTGGCAGCGCGCAGGCGCCGGCAAATCGACAGGCCGTCTTCGCCGGGCATCATCAGGTCCAGCACGATCAGGTCCACGGCATCCCGCATCATGATGCGGTTCAGGGCCTTGCTGTCCTCGGCCAGGATGACTTCGAAACCTTCCTGGGTCAAATAACGGCGCAGCAGGTCGCGGATGCGGACATCATCGTCAAGAATCAGGATCTTGTCGGCGCGGGGAGTGTTGCTAGCTTGGGTCATGGTGGCATCGTAATTTGTAACAGGGCCATTTTGTCGGTTAAAAACGTCGAATCGTCAAATTCCCGCCACTTTGACACACTGTTACAGAACTTTCGACTGCAATCATGGCGGAAATCAGGCAGATAAGCACGGCAGCCCATGATTGCGTTGCAGGATGACTGCAGATAGAGGCCGTTGCTGACAGGGGCTATTGCTCCGTCCAGGCTATCGTCCGGCTTTCCGCCCCGGGCTGCTGCCCGCGGGACGTCCGTTCAACTTTGAAAGCGCACATTGAAAAATACCAAGCACATCATGGCGGCCTGTCTTCTGGCCATGGGCAGCACGGGCCTCTGGGCCCAGGCCATCCAGCCGCCGCTGCAGAACGTGGCCCAGATTTCGGCCGCCGCTTCGGTCGAGGTGCAGCAGGACCTGTTGTCCATCATGCTGAGCACGACCCGCGACGGTGGCGATGCCGCCACCGTGCAAAGCCAGCTCAAGGCGGCGCTCGATGCCGCGCTGACGGAGGCGAAAAAAACCGCCCAGCCCGGCCTGATGGACGTGCGCACCGGCAATTTCAGCCTGTACCCGCGCTACAGCAAGGACGGCAAGATCAACGGTTGGCAGGGCCGGACCGAACTGGTGCTCGAGGGCAAGGACTTCCCGCGCATCACCGCAGCCGCCGGAAAAATCCAGACCCTGACGCTGGGCAATGTCGGCTTCGCGCTGAGCCGCGAGCAGCGCGCGCAGGTCGAGGGCCAGGCGCAGGCGCAGGCGATCGAAAACTTCAAGGCCAGGGCCGCCGAAGTTTCGCGCAGTTTTGGCTTCAGCAGCTACACGCTGCGTGAGGTCTCCATCAACGCCAATGACCAGGGCCCGGTGCGTCCGCGCATGATGGCCATGGAAGCCAAGGCCGCCGACTCGTCGCCGATTCCTGTCGAGGCCGGCAAAAGCCTGGTGATGGTCAATGTGTCCGGTTCGGTGCAGATGAAATAGGCGCCGGCCTGTGCAGGCCAGACGCGCGCCGCCGGCTTGAAAGGGCTGTTGGCTGACAGACCCGGCAGCCGGCGCCGTTTACGCTTCAGGCATGTCCCTGCCCCCCGCTTCAGCCGAAATCGCCGCACGCCGCGGCCCTTTTTTTGTGGTTCTCAATGCCGGCTCAGGCCGGCACGACAGCGATGAGCAGCAGGCGCTGATTGCGCGCACGCTGGAACAAGGCGGGCGCGCGTTCGAGTTTTTGCTGGTCGAAGACCCGGCGCACATCGGCGAGGTCGCACGCCGCGCGGTCGGGCTCGCCGAGGCACGCCAGGGGGTGGTGGTCGCGGCGGGCGGCGACGGCACCATCAATGCCGTGGCCCGTGAGGTGCTGGCCAGCGGCTGTCCCTTCGGCGTGTTGCCGCAGGGAACCTTCAATTATTTCGGCCGGGCGCACGGCATCCCGCAGGACACCGCCGCTGCCGCGCGTGCCCTGCTGGGCGCGAGCATCGCGCCGGTGCAGGCCGGGCAGGTCAATGGCCGGCTGTTCCTGGTCAACGCCAGTCTTGGCTTGTACCCGCAATTGCTGGAAGACCGCGAGGCCTGGAAGGCACAGCTCGGGCGCAGCCGCCTGGTGGCCTTTCTCTCGGGGATAGCGACCTTGCTGCAAAGCCGCAAGCAGTTGCACCTGCAGATCGAATCGGGTGGACAGATCGTCGCCCTGCGCACCCCCACGCTGTTTGTCGGCAACAACCGCCTGCAGCTCACGCGGGTCGGCATCGCCGGGCAGCAGGCCGATGCGGTGGAGCAGGGCCAGCTCGCCGCCATCGTGGTTCGCCCCATCGGCACGCTGGCCCTGTTCGGCCTGTTGATGCGCGGCGTGCTGGGCCAGCTCGGCGAGGCGGACAACATCGACAGCTTTTCCTTCCGGCGCCTGACGGTCACGCCGCGCGGCCTCAAACGCATCAAGGTCGCCACCGATGGCGAGACTGCCTGGATGCGGACACCGTTGGTGTTCGAGATTGCGCCCCAGCCGCTGCTGCTGCTGGTGCCGGCGCCGGCCGACCGGGCGGAGGTGGCATGAGCCGCCGGGCCGTTCCCAAGGCGAATACCGCAGCGCGCAGCGCGGAGGTTTTGCAATGAGCGTATTGCTGCAAATTTCCGACCCGCACTTCGGCACGGTGCAGCCGGCGGTGGCCGAGGCCCTGGTGGAATTCGCGCATGCCCAGCGGCCCGACCTGCTGGTGCTGTCGGGCGACATCACGCAGCGCGCCAGGCCGCAGCAGTTCAGCGATGCGCGGGCGTTTTGCGACCGGCTGGCCATCCCGGCCATGCTGTCGCTGCCCGGCAACCATGACATCCCGCTGTTCGACGTCTGGCAGCGGGTTTTTTATCCTTACAGGGACTATTTGCGCGCCTTCGGCCCGCGTATCGAAACCACGCTGCAGACCGCCGCTGTGAGGGTGATTGGTGTCAAGACCACGCGGCGCTGGCGGCACAAAAACGGCGAGGTCTCCGCTGCGCAAATCGAACGCGTGGTGGCCGAGTTGCAGGACGCCGGACCGGGCCAGTTGCGCGTGGTGGTGGTGCATCAGCCGGTGATGGTGCTGCGCGATGAAGACGAACACGACCGGCTGCGTGGCTGGGAGCCGGCGGTGCGCGCCTGGGCAGCGGCCGGCGCCGACATCGTGATGGGCGGCCACATCCACCTGCCCTATGTCTGCGAGATGTCGTCGCAGGTCGCCGGCCTGGACCGGCGCATCTGGTGTGTGCAGGCCGGCACGGCGCTGTCGAGCCGGGTGCGCCGGGAGGCGCCCAACTCGGTCAACCTGTTGCGCCATGACCCGGGCCAGGCCTTGTGCTGGGTCGAGCGCTGGGACCATGCGGCGGCCAGCGGGCGTTTTGAACTGGCGCACTCCAGCGAGTTGCTGCTGGACCGCGGCCCGGCCGGCTGATCCGTCCGGGTTCAGGCTGCGGACAGCGCCTTCTTGCGCAGCTGCCTGGCGACGATGATGGCGCGCAGGTGGTCGTAGCTCCAGTTGAAGGCAAAGGTGTAGGGCAGGAAAAACAGCACGATGGCGATGTCCAGCACAAAGGCTTCCCACAGCCCGATGTCCAGCCACCACGCGGCCAGCGGCACCACCGCCAGGATCAGGCCGATCTCGAACAGCACCGAATGCACGGCCCGCGCGCCCAGCGTGCGCCGGAAACCCATGCGGCGCTGGGCGCGGTCGAACGCGGCGTTGAACACCATGTTCCAGGCCATCGCGATCAGCGAGATCATCAGGGTCAGCAAACCCATGTGGGCCAGCGAATAACCGAGCAGCCAGGCGCCCAGCGGCGCGCAGAGGGCAATCGCCAGCACCTCGAAACCGAGGGCGTGGAAAAAACGTTCCTTGACGGACTTCTGAAGGCTCATGGCTGGTTTTTGCTCGATAGGAGTGGCTTGGCCAGGTATTGTTATCGCTATTTCCAATACATCAAAGTTGATAACCATCTATAAAACAGATAGATTTGAGCCATGCGCCATTCCCCCGAAGCCCTGACGGCCTTTGCCGAGGCCGCCACGCTGGGCTCGTTTTCAGCCGCCGCGCGCAAGCTCGGCAAGAGCCAGTCCACCGTCAGCAGCGCGATTGCCCACCTCGAGATCGACCTGGGCCTGGCCCTGTTCGATCGCAGCAGCCGCAAGCCGGCGCTGACCGAACACGGGCGCGTGGTGCTGGGCAAGGTGCGGGAAATCCTGGCCGCCAGCGACCGGCTCGACCTGTCGGCCAGCCAGCTCGGCGGCGGCCTGGAGGCCAGGCTCAGCGTGGTCTGGTCCGACACCTACCAGTCGGATCGTTTCGAAGACATGCTCAAGGCCTTCGAACAGCGTTTCCCCGACCTCGAATTCGAGTGCCTGATCGCCGAGCACGGCGACCTGGTGTCGCTGGTGCAAAGCGGCCGCGCCCACATCGGCGTGGTGGGCGCCCAGGGCATGTACCCGCCGGACATCGGTTCGGCCACGATTGCCGAGCAGTCCGAGATCACGCTGTTCGTCGCCACCAGCCACGTTCTGGCCGGCGCACAGGACATCACGCCGCAGCTGCTCGCGCAGCACCGCGAGTTGCGGCTGGACACCTATTTGGGCCGTGCCGACCAGGTGATGCCGGCGGCGCGCCGCTCCTGGTCGGCGCCCAGCTATTTGATGTTGATGGAGATGGCGGTGCTCGGTTTCGGCTGGGCCGCGATCCCGCGCTGGATGGTCACGCGTTTTGCGGCCGGCAAGCTCTGCGAGCTGGATGCGCGCGGCTGGCCGCAACGCGTGCCGGTGGATGCTGTCTGGTCGCGCCAGCGGCCGCTGGGCCGCGCCGGCACCTGGCTGCTGCAGGAAATGCTGGCTGCGCCGGCTTTATAAGTAAATCGGCCTCCGGCCCTTGTTTGACGAGCGTAAGCAGCTATTGATTTAATAGCAAACCAGGCTGGACGGAGGCTTGTCAGACCGAACGCAGCAACCAGTCGCGGAACTGGTTCAGCGGCTGCAGGTGGCGGCGCGACTCCGGATAACACAGGTAGTAGCCCATCTCGTCCTGGTAGCCGTCGTCGATGGGCGCCGACACCAGCCCGGCGGCGATGTCGTCCTTCACCAGGCAGCGCGGCACCAGCGCCAGGCCCATGCCGGCCATCACCGCGCGTATCAGGCTGTGGAACTGGTCGATCTGCGGCCCGGTCATGCCGTCCACGCCTTCGACGCCGTGGGCCTGGCACCAGCGGGTCCAGGCGTGCGGCACGCTCAGGTGTTGCAGCAGGGTGAAACCGGCAATGTCTGCGGGCTCGCGCAGCCCTGCATGGCGCGGTGGCGCGATCAGCACCACTTCGCGGCCGGTGATGTAGTCGGCCACCGCGCCCGGCCAGTGTCCGTTGCCGAACAGGATGGAGCAGTCCAGGTCGGCGCGCTGGAAGTCGTAGCCCTGCGGATAAGGCACGAAGTGCAGGGCGATCTGCGGATGTTGCTGCTGGAAGTCGGGCAGGCGCGGGATCAGCCACTTGGCGCCGAAAGTGGGCAGGGTCGACAGGTGCAGCGCGCCGCCGCCGTCGCCGCTGGTGATCAGGTCCAGCGTGGCGGCTTCGAGTTGCGCCAGCACCGGCCGCAGCGCGTTTTCATAACGCTTGCCGGCCGGGGTCAGCGCCAGGCGCCGGCGGATGCGCTCGAACAGCAGCACGCCGGTGATCTGTTCGAGTTCGCTGATCTGCTTGCTGACGGCGCTCTGGGTCAGGTGCAGCGATTCGCTGGCGCGCGAGACACTGCCGAAACGGGCAGTGGCCAGGAAGGCCTGGAGCAGATGCAGCGGCGGTTGCAATCGGTTCATGGGCGGAGTGTAGCTGTTCATATCATTCCACGACGGAATGATGAGAGTCCAGAACTTCACTTGCCGGGATTGGGGTGGCCTCCCACAATTCACGCACCAACAACCCCCAGGAGTTCACATGTTACGACGTCACCTCATTGCAGCCACGGCCAGTTCAGTACTTCCGGGACTGGCTTGGTCCCAGGCCAGGCCGCTGAAGCTGGTGGTCCCGTTTCCGCCGGGCGGCGCCACCGACATCACGGCGCGGGTGCTGGCTGAACCCCTGGCGCGGATGCTGGGCCAGCCGGTGATCGTGGAAAACCGCGGCGGCGCCGGCGGCTCCATCGGCATGACGGAAGTCAGCCGCGCGGCGCCGGACGGCCTGACCCTGGGCGTGGCGACCCTGTCCACCCATGGCGTCAACCCGGCGGTGTATGCGAAATTGCCCTACGACCCGGTCAGGGACTTCGTGGCGGTGACCGAACTGGTGAAAGCGCCGGGTGTGGTGGTGGTCAACGCCGCCATGCCGGTGCGAACTTATGCCGAACTGATCGCCTACCTCAAGGCCAACCCGGGCAAGGTGACCTATGCCTCGCCGGGCAACGGCACCATCGGCCACATGTGGGGCGAGCTGTTCAAGAGCACCACCAACACCTTCATGGTTCACATTCCCTACCGCGGCTCTGGCCCCGCGCTCAACGATGTGGTGGCGGGCCAGGTGCAGGTCTATTTCGACCAGGTCGCGTCGTCCTTGCCCTTTATCCAGTCGGGCAAGCTGCGCGCGATCGCGGTGTCCTGGAACAAGCGCCTGGATGTGCTGCCCACCACGCCGACCTATGCCGAGCTTTCGCTGTTTTCCAACAACGACCCGTCCTGGTTCGGCCTGGTCGCGCCCGCAGGCACGCCGGCTGCCGTGGTGAACCGGATCCAGCAGTCCGTCGTCAAGGCGCTGCAGGAGCCGGCCGTGCGGGCACGGCTGGCGGGGCAGGGCCTGTTTGCCTCCGGCAGCCTGCCGGACGAGTTCGGTGCCCAGATCAAAAAGGAAATCGACAAGATGCAGCGGATTGCCCGCTTCGCGAAAATTTCGCTGGACTGAATGCCAGCTGCGATGCATCCCGCCGACGTTTTGCGCATCCGCCCGCGAAGGCGGCGGCCCGCGCTTGCGGGCACAATGAAAGCCATGACTCCAGTTGCCCGTTCACCCGTCCGTTACCTGCCCGGCGCCACCGCGCTGGTGCTCGATTCGCCGCACAGCGGCACCAGTTATCCCGAGGACTTTGCCTTTGCCTGTGAGCTGGCCACGCTTCGCCGCGCTGAAGACACCCATGTGGAAAAACTCTACGACTTTGCGCCCGCACTGGGGGTGGGCTGGGTCGAGGCGTTTTTCCCGCGCAGCTACCTGGATGCCAACCGCGACATCACCGAGGTCGATGTGGGCCTGTTCGACGACACCTGGCCGCACGCCGTCTCGGACGATCCGCGTGTGATGGGCAAGGTGCGGCTCGGCAAGGGCCTGATCTGGCGCACCACCGACGAAGGCCTGCCGATTTACCAGCGCAAGCTGACGGTGGCCGAGGTGCAGGCGCGTATCGCGCAGTGCTGGCAGCCTTACCACGCAGCGGTGGCGCAGGCGATAGACACCGCGCATGCCCGGCACGGCTACAGCATCCACATCAACTGCCACTCCATGCCGGCGATCGCCTCGGCCAGCGCCACCGATTTCCCGGGGGAGGCGCATGCCGACTTTGTGGTCGGCGACCGCGACGGAAGCACCGCCGCCGGGGCCTTGTCGCGCCTGGTCTGCGAGCACCTGCAGGGCCTGGGTTACAGCGTGGCCTACAACCACCCCTACAAGGGCGTGGAATTGGTGCGGCGTTATGGCGCGCCGCAGCAGCAGCGGCACAGCATCCAGCTCGAGATCAACCGCAAGCTGTACATGAGCGAAGAGACGCTGGACATCAACGACGGCTTTGCGCCGCTGAAGGCCAGCCTGCAATCGCTGGTGCAACTGCTGCTGGTCACCGACCCGCGCCTGCTGTGAACTGGCTGGACGGCGCAAATACATGGCGAGCCCCGACACGGCCATCCGCACCACGGCCCGGGACGCCTGTGCCCTCGGGAAAGGCCCCAGGTGGCGCTGACCGGGCGCTTGCGGACATGGGCCAGGGCGGTCAAGCGAGACGGCGTGACGCTCTGGTTTGCCACACGGCATCCTGGCGTGCCCTGGTACGCCAAGGCGCTGGGCATCTTCGTGGTGGCTTATGCCCTCAGCCCCATCGACCTGATTCCCGACTTTGTCCCCGTGTTGGGTTACCTCGACGATGTGATCCTGTTGCCTGGACTGATCTGGCTGGCGATCAGGATGATCCCCGGGCCGGTCCTGGCCGACTGCCGTGATCGCGCCGACCAGTGGATCAAGGCAGACGGCGCCAGGCCGACAAGCCGTGTCGGGGCGGTGGCCGTCGTGCTGGTCTGGCTCGGTGCCATGTGGGCGCTGTGGTATGGGCTGATCGGACCATGGCTTGGCGCATGAGACGCCCATGCCGGCTGATCCGGAAGCGGCATCGTGCGTGCGGGTACGCGGCCACGAGTGAAGGTGTCTCTGACGATTGAAAAGGAAGCGTGATGGACCAGATGGATTGCGTCGTCATCGGCGCGGGTGTGGTGGGCCTGGCGGTGGCGCGCGCGCTGGCGCTCGAGGGCCGCGAGGTGATGCTGCTCGAGGCCGCCAACGCCATCGGCACGGGCACCAGCTCGCGCAACAGCGAGGTCATCCACGCCGGCATCTATTACGCGCCGGGCTCGCTGAAGGCGAGCCTGTGTGTAGCGGGCAAACAACTGCTCTACGGCTACTGCGCCGAACGCGGCCTGGCGCACCGGCGCTGCGGCAAGCTGATCGTCGCCACCAGCGATGCCCAGGCGGCCGAACTGCCGGGCATCATCGCCAAAGCCGCCGCCAATGGCGTGCACGACCTGGTGCTGCTCACGCGCGAACAGGCGCAGGCCATGGAGCCGCAGCTGGCCTGTGTCGCCGCCGTGTATTCACCCAGCACCGGCATTGTGGACAGCCACGCCCTGATGCTGTCGCTGCAGGGCGACCTCGAGAACGCGGGCGGCGCCGTGGCCTTCAATTCGCCACTGGCCCATGCGCGGTGTGCGCAGGATGCTATTACTTTGGTAGCAGACGATGGCACCGAGCTGGCGGCGGCCACGGTCGTCAACGCCGCCGGCCTGCAGGCGCCGGCGCTGGCGGCGCGCTTTGCCGGCCTGGACCCGGCCTGTGTGCCGCGTGCCTATTACGCCAAGGGCAATTACTTCACCCTGTCCGGGCGCTCGCCCTTCAGCCGGCTGATCTACCCGGTGCCTGAACCGGCGTCCCATCTGGCCGGGCTGGGTGTGCACCTGACCATCGACCTGGGCGGGCAGGCCAAGTTCGGCCCCGATGTGGAGTGGGTCGATTCGCCGGACGATCTGCTGGTCGATGCAGCGCGCGGCGATGCGTTTTACGCCGAGGTCCGCAAGTACTGGCCGGGCCTGGCCGACGGTGCGCTGGCGCCTGGTTACGCCGGCATACGCCCCAAGATCCAGCCGCCCGGCGCGCCAGCCAGCGACTTTCTGATCCAGGGACCGCAGGCGCACGGCGTGCGCGGGCTGGTCAACCTGTTTGGCATCGAGTCGCCCGGGCTCACCAGTTCATTGGCGATTGCGCGCCACGTGACCGGCCTGCTCGCGTCCTGACAACAGCACAGGCCGGATCAACCCGCCTGCCTGGGGAACGACATTCGATGGCTGGGTCCGGACCCTTGCCGGAGCCGGCCCGGGCTTGCTTTACCTGGGGGGACTACCATCCGGCATCCCCTCAACCCCTTGCAGCCTGCCCCCTGCCGACTACCGTGACTTCAACCCTCTCCGAGTTCGAGACCCTGCTCAGCACCGAGGGCCTGCAAGCGGGCCTGACCTTCCTCAATGGGCGGGTGCCGCATCGTTTCACCGCCGTCTACCGCCTCGACGCGTTGATGTTGCGGGTGGTCGGCATGGTGGACAAGCAAGGCGGGCTGGACGGCATGAAGCTGGAGGCGGTGCCGCTGGGCGACAGCTTCTGCCAGTTCGCGTTGCGCGACGGCAGTTTCCTGACCGCAGCGTCCGGCGACGACCAGCGGCTGGACGGCCACCCCTACCAGGGCGTGATGGAGAGTTATATCGGCCTGCCGCTGACCCGCGCCGACGGTGCGCTGTTTGGCACCTTCTGCCATTTCGACACGGCTGGCCGGCCGGTCAACGACGACGAGTACGCCTTCCTGGCCCAGGTCGCGGGCGTGCTGCCGCGCTACCTGTAAGCGGCGGCCTCAGACCGCCGCCGCCACCCGCGTGCCCTGGTCGATCGCGCGTTTGGCGTCCAGCTCCGACGCTTCATCGGCGCCGCCGATCAGCGTGGTTTTGATACCGGCGGCGCGCAGCGGCTCCAGCAGTTCACGCAGCGGCTCCTGGCCGGCGCACAGCACGATGTTGTCCACGCTGAGCACCGTGCCGTCGCTGCGCTTCTCGCCAAAGGTGATGAACAGGCCGAGGCCGCCCGCGCCGTCGTCGCCTATGCGTTCGTAATTGACGCCCGACAGCATCTCGACGTTTTTCATCTTGAGCGCCGCACGGTGTATCCAGCCGGTGGTTTTACCCAGATTTTTGCCGAGCTTGCCGGGTTTGCGCTGCAGCAGCGTGACCTGCCGCGCTGGGCCGGTGGGCGCGGGCCGCACCACGCCGCCGCGTACCGTGCCGGGGTCGGCCACGCCCCATTCCGCCAGCCAGGCCGGCAGGTCCAGCGCGGTGGAATGGCCGGCCGGTGTGACCAGGAATTCGGCGATGTCGAAACCGATGCCGCCCGCGCCAATCAGCGCCACACGCTGGCCGACAGTCGCGCGGCCCAGCAGCACGTCGATGTAACTCAGCACCCCGGGATGCTCCTGCCCGGGGATGCGCGGGTTGCGCGGCGTGACGCCGGTGGCCAGGATCACCTCATCGAACTTTTGCGCCAGCAGCGCAGCGGCATCCACGCGTGTGCCCAGGTGCAGGCGCACGCCGGTGGCCGTGATGCGCTGGCCGAAATAACGCAGGGTCTCCTCGAACTCTTCCTTGCCCGGCACACGTTTGGCCAGGTTGAACTGCCCGCCGATCTGGTCGGCGCTGTCGTACAGGTCCACGCTGTGGCCGCGCTCCGCGAGGGTGGTGGCCGCCGCCAGGCCAGCCGGTCCCGCGCCTATGACGGCGATGCGTTTTTGCGCCGGGGCTTTGCGGATGACCAGCTCCAGCTCATGGCCGGCGCGCGGGTTCACCAGGCAACTGGCGATCTTCGCCTGGAAGGCGTGGTCCAGGCAGGCCTGGTTGCAGGCAATGCAGGTGTTGATCTCGCGGCTGCGGCCCTGCGCCGCCTTGTTGACAAATTCCGGGTCGGCCAGGAAGGGGCGCGCCATGCTGACCATGTCGGCGCTGCCACCCGCCAGCACCTGCTCGGCGACTTCGGGTGTGTTGAGCCGGTTGCTGGTCACCAGCGGAATCGTCAGGCCGGCGGCGCGCAACTCCTCACGCAGTTTTTTGGTGACCCAGGTGAAGGCGCCGCGCGGCACCGAGGTGGCAATCGTCGGCACGCGGGCCTCATGCCAGCCGATGCCGCTGTTGATGATGGTCGCACCGGCAGCCTGCACGGCTTTGGCCAGCAACACGACTTCTTCCCAGCTGCTGCCGTCGGGAATCAAATCGATCATGGACAGGCGGTAGATGATGATGAAGTCGGGGCCCACCGCTTCGCGCGTGCGCCGCACGATCTCGACCGCCAGCCGCATGCGGTTGGCATAACTGCCGCCCCAGTCGTCGCTGCGCTGGTTGGTGTGGGTGACGAGGAACTGGTTGATGAAATAACCTTCGCTGCCCATGATCTCGACACCGTCGTACCCGGCCTCGCGCGCCAGCAGCGCGCAGCGGACAAAGGCGCGGATCTGCCGCTCGATGCCGCCGGCGCTGAGTTCGCGCGGCGTGAAGGGCGAGATCGGGCTCTGGATGCGCGAAGGCGCGACACACAGCGGGTGGTAACCGTAACGCCCGGTGTGCAGGATTTGCAGCGCGATCTTGCCGCCTTCGGCATGCACCGCATCCGTCACCTGCTTGTGGCGCCGCGCCGCGCCCGAACTCGCCAGCATGCCGGCAAAGGGTTTGGTCCAGCCAGCGATGTTGGGCGCAAAACCGCCCGTCACCATCAGGCCGACACCACCGCGCGCACGCTCGGCAAAGTAGGCCGCCATCGCCGGAAAGTGTTTGCGACCGTCCTCCAGCCCGGTGTGCATGCTGCCCATCAGCACCCGGTTTTTCAGGGTGGTGAAACCGAGGTCGAGCGGGGCGAGGAGGTGGGGGAAGGGGGAGGAGGTGGGTGTCATGTTGTGGTTGTCGAATTTGAATGCATGGTAGTCGCAAGCGCGCTCGAGTTTTAGAGCTTGCCGACAAGCCGGGTCTCGCCCCGGCGGGCGAGGCACTTTTCTTTGTCTCGCCAAAGAAAAGTACCCAAAAGAAAGGCGACCCGATGGTCCGGGTCCCTCCGCTTCGCTGCGGGCAACCTGCGGTGCTCGCCGAAAACGGGGCCGGGCTCGAACTCGCTTCGCTCAGACAATCGCCCGTCCTGATCCGTTTTCGGCTGCGCTCCTCGGCCCAGC
>JAUXPP010000007.1 GCA_030683705.1 Polaromonas sp.
GGGGTTGCGCCCCAGGGGTGGTTGTCGCCCTGGATCGCCGAAAGTCCGGTCACGCCCGACCTGCTGGCCGAAACCGGCTACAGGTACACGCTGAACTGGTGCCACGATGACCAGCCGGTGCGCCAGACCACGAGCCACGGCAGCCTGTGGTCCATCCCTTACCCGCAGGAACTCAACGACATCCCGATGATCGTGGCGCGCCAGATGGACGGCAAGGACTTCGCGCAGATGATCATCGACAACTTCGACGAAATGCTGGAGCAGTCGGTGCAGCAGCCGCTGGTCATGGGCATTGCGCTGCATCCCTACATCGTCGGCCAGCCCTACCGCTTGCGGCACTTGCGCCGGGCGCTGCAGCATATTGCACAGCAACGCGACGCAGGACACATCTGGATCAGCACACCTGGCGCGATCTGCAGCCACATGGACCAACTGTTCCCGGAGACCGCCGCATGAGCCCCGCCAAAAAAGCTGCGCCACCGGCTGCCGGCGTCACAGTGCCGCTGGTGTCCGGCCTGTCCGACAGCGAAAGCCGCATCTACCACTCGGTGTTCGACAGCGTGATGAACCAGCGCATCGCGCCGGGCACCAAGCTGCCGGAGCAGGCGCTGTGCGAGCTGTTTTCGGCCAACCGCGCGACGGTGCGCAAGGTGTTGCAGCGGCTGGCGCACGACCACATCGTGGACCTGCGGCCGAATCGCGGCGCGGTGGTGGCCGCGCCCACGCCCGAGGAAACCCGGCAGATCTTCGAAGCGCGGCGCCTGCTGGAAGCGACCATCGTGCCGCTGGTGGCGCAGCGCATCAGCAAAAGCGAAATCGCTTCCCTGCGCAAGCAGTTGCGCGACGAACACTCGGCCATCCACCGCGCCGACCAGCCGGCCTGGGCGCGGCTGGCCAGCACCTTTCACCTGCGCCTGGCCGAGCTGTCGGGCAACACCATCCTGCACGGCTATTTGCACGAACTGGTCTCGCGCTGCTCGCTGATCGTGGCGCTGTACGAACCACCGGGCAATGCGGCCTGCGAACACGACGAACACGCACGCATCGTCGACTACATCGAAAACGGCGAACCGGCCAGGGCGGTGCGCGTGATGAACGAACACCTGCTGGACCTGGAGCGCCGCATCTGCCTGGACAAACCGCAAGCCGAAAAAAGCCTGGCGCAAATGCTGGGTCTCAGCTGAACTGAAAGCACGCTCATGGACATCGACTTTTCCGCCATCACCGAATACCAGCGTTACAAGCTGATGGCCAGCCTGATCGTGCCGCGGCCGATCGCGCTGATCACCACGCTCAGCGAGGACGGCGTGGTCAATGCAGCACCCTTCAGCATGTTCAACATGCTGGGTGAGGAGCCGCCCATCGTGATGGTCAGCATCAACCGGCTGCAGGACGGCCAGCTCAAACACACGGCGGCCAACATCGCGCGCACCGGCGAGTTTGTGGTGCACCTGGCCGATGAAGCCATGGCCGGGCAGATGCACCGCTGCGGCGAACGTTTCCCGGCCGATGTCAGTGAACTGAGCGCCGTCGGGCTCACGGCCGCGCCATCGAAAAAGGTCAAGCCGCCGCGCATCGCAGAGGCGCCCTGCGCTTTTGAATGCACCTTGTACGAAACCCTGGAAACCGCGAGCCGGCAGATTTTTATTGGCCAGGTGCACTGGCTGCATGCGCGCGAAGGCCTGATCGACACCGAGCTCTGGCGCGTGCGCCTGCAGGACTACTTTCCGGTGGCGCGTTTCGGCGCGAGTTTTTACATCAACACGCGCGAGCGTTTTTCCCTGGAAGCCGCCGCCGGCGCGCAGCATGCGCCGGCCCTGTCGACCGCGATCGACGAAATCTGAGGACCAGGGCGCCGGTTTTGCGCCGCCCGCCTGAAAAAAGTGTGAAGCCCGCCGATAGGCCGGATTTTGTGCAGGACGGTTTCCTTGCGGTCGCCGCCCTGTGACTGCCATTAATCTGGGCCGTTTGTCACCAAACGGCTCGGTGCTACCTACCCGCACACTCCGGGGGCCCCGTCAACGTGTGCCTACTTGGTATTGCTGCGCGTAGAGATTGCTCGTTTCACCCGTCCCGGGTTGCCCCGGTCCGACTCGTCTCTGTAGCTCTGATCCTCACCTCGCGGTGGACAGCCGTTAGCTGCTACGCTGCCCTGTGCAGTCCGGACCTTCCTCCAGTGCGGTGTTTCCACCCTTGCACCAGCGGCAGTCTGGCGTGCTTCACGGGCCTATTATCCCGGCAATTGACATGCTATGAATTTGATAGCTGCTTGCGCACGTCGAATATGGGCTGAGGGCGTAAAATGCTTGATAGATCCGAAATACAGATCCCAAAGAGCCCCATGATCCGCCTGACCGAACTCAAGCTGCCGCTTGACCACCCTGAAGACGCCCTGCCCGCGCTGATAACCCGCACGCTGGGCATCCAGCCCGGCCAGCTGCGCAGCCACACGGTTTACAAGCGCAGTTACGACGCGCGCAAGCAAAAGTTATTGCTGGTCTACATCGCCGATGTCGAAGTGGCCAGCGCCGAACTGGAAGCTGAACTGCTGGCCAGGTTCCAGGACAATCCGCACATCCGCACCGCCCCCGACCAGAGCTACCACCTGGTCACGACAGCCCGCCAGGCGCCAGCCCTGCGGCCGGTGGTGGTCGGTTTCGGCCCCTGCGGCATTTTTGCGGCGCTTCTGCTGGCGCAGATGGGCCTGAACCCCATCGTTCTGGAGCGCGGCAAGAAGGTCCGCGAACGCACCAAAGACACCTGGGGCCTGTGGCGCAAGCGCGTGCTCCATCCCGAGTCGAATGTGCAGTTCGGCGAAGGCGGCGCGGGCACCTTCTCCGACGGCAAGCTCTGGAGCCAGATCAAGGACCCGCGTTTCCTCGGCCGCAAGGTCATGACGGAATTCGTCAAGGCCGGCGCGCCCGACGAAATCCTGCTGGTCAGCAAGCCGCACATCGGCACCTTCAAGCTGGTCAAGGTGGTGGAGAACATGCGCGAACAGATCATCGCCATGGGCGGCGAGATCCGTTTCCAGCAGCGGCTGGCCGACGTGTTGATCGAGGACGGCCCCGAGGGAAAACATATCCGCGGCCTGACGGTGCAAAACCTGGCCGACGGCAGCAGCTACGAGCTACGCACAGACCACGTGGTGCTGGCGCCCGGCCACAGCGCACGCGACACCTTTGCCATGCTGCACGAACGCGGCGTCTACATGGAAGCCAAGCCGTTTTCGGTGGGTTTCCGCATCGAACACCCGCAAGGCCTGATCGACCGCGCGCGCCTGGGACAACATGCCGGCCACCCGCTGCTGGGCGCAGCCGACTACAAGCTGGTGCACCATGCGGCGAATGGCCGCTCGGTCTACAGCTTCTGCATGTGCCCGGGCGGCACTGTGGTCGCGGCGACGTCTGAAGAAGGCCGGGTCGTCACCAACGGCATGAGCCAGTACTCACGCAACGAGCGCAACGCCAACGCCGGCATCGTGGTCGGCATCAGCCCGGCCGACTACCCGGGCGGGCCGCTGGCCGGCATCGCCTTTCAGCGCGCGCTCGAATCGAATGCCTTCACGCTGGGCGGCGGCACTTACGAGGCGCCGGGCCAGCTGGTCGGCGACTTCGTGGCGGGCCGGGCCTCGACCCAGCTCGGCAGTGTCGAGCCTTCCTACAAGCCCGGTGTGTTGATGACCGACCTGGCCGGCGCCCTGCCCGGCTACGCGATCACCGCGATGCGGGAAGCGCTGCCGGTGTTCGGCAAAAAGATCAAGGGCTTCGACATGTTTGATGCGGTATTGACCGGTGTCGAGACCCGGACATCCTCGCCGCTGCGCATCACGCGCGGCGACGATTTCCAGAGCCTCAACGTCAAGGGCCTGTACCCGGCCGGCGAAGGCGCGAGTTACGCCGGCGGCATCCTGTCGGCCGGTGTCGACGGTATCGAGGTGGCCGAGGCGGTGGCCCTCAGCATGACAGGCAACAAAGGCAGCGCATGAACGACGACATCCACTTCTACGAGCCGGCCAGCGGCCACGGCCTGCCGCACGACCCCTTCAATGCCATCGTCGGGCCGCGGCCCATTGGATGGATCTCCTCGCACAACGCCCAGGGCCGGCTGAACCTGGCGCCCTACAGTTTTTTCAATGCCTTCAACTACACGCCGCCCATCATCGGTTTTGCCAGCATAGGCGCCAAGGACACGCTGCACAACATCGAGCAGACGCGCGAGTTCGGCTGGAACCTGGCCACCCGGGCACTGGCCGAACAGATGAACATCTCCTGCGCGGCAGTGCCGCCGGAGGTCAACGAGTTCGAGCTGGCCGGGCTCACCACGGTGGCCTCACGCCGCATCGCCGTGCCACGTGTGGCCGAAAGCCCGGTGTCCTTCGAATGCCGCCTGACCCAGGTGCTGCAGTTGCAGGGCGTGGATGGCGTGGCGGTGCCGACCTGGCTGGTGCTGGGCGAGGTGGTGGGCGTGCACATCGCGCGCCACCTGCTCAAAGACGGCATTTACGACACGGCGGCCGCCCAGCCCATCCTGCGCGGCGGCGGGCCGGCAGACTACTTTACCGTCAGCCCCGACAATCTCTTCAAGATGTTCAGGCCGCGCTAACATGCAGCAACGCCTCTTGCCGTGCACGCCTTCCCAAGGTGAACCCGCACCCCACCCTTCCTGAATCGACCCTATGACTGATGTGATCAACGAGACAAGCCAGACCAACGCGGCGGAAGCGCCGCCGGTATCGCCAGCCAAGCAAGCTTCCGCAAAACGCGGTGGCCGTCCCCGCCCACCAGGCCAGCGCCAGCCACAAGCGGCCCGGCCCCAGCAGGCCCCGCGCCCGGTCAACCCGCTGCTGCAGCGCCTGTTCGAGCTCTACCCCAAGCTGTTTGGCGCCAAATTCCTGCCGCTCAAGCTCGGGGTGTTCCAGGATTTGCTGGCGCGCCATCCCGAGGATTTCAAGAAGGACGAACTCAAGATCGCCATGGGCCAGCACGCGCGATCCACGCCCTACCTCGACAGCGTGGCGGCCGGCCTGCCCCGGCATGACCTCGATGGCAACCCGGTCGAGCCGGTGGCGCCCGAACATGTGCACCACGCCATCCTGGAAATCTTCCGCCGCCGCCAGGCGCGCTCGCGCGAGGACCTGCGCCCGCGCCTGCGGCTGCGGCTGATCCAGGCCATCGAGGCTTCGGGCCTGAGCCGCGAAGACTACGCGGCGCTGGTGCGGGTGCAGGACGAGGCGACCAATGCGCTGGTCGACGACGCGCTGGCCGAGATGGCGGTGCAGGCGGCCAAACGCGAGGCCCTGCTGCGCGCCTTCGAGGCCAGCGGGAAGACCGAGGCCGAATTTGCCGACATGTACGGCATGAACCCGGCCGAAGTGGCTGCAACGCTGGCGCGGGTGCGCGCCGACAAGGCCGGCCCGGCCGTCGACCCGGCATAAAAAAAGCCGCTGCGGCTGCAGCGGCTTTTTACTTTCAGGAGAGGCTCAGACCTGGCCGGGCTGGGCATTCTGCAGGGCGGCAATCCGCTCTTCGATAGGCGGGTGCGTCGCGAACAGTTTGCCCATGGTGCCGGTGATGCCCATGGCTTCCACTGCCTTGGGCAGCTGCCCGGGCACCATGCCACCGAGGCGGGCCAGCGCGTTGATCATGGGCTGCTTGCGGCCCATCAACTGGGCGGCGCCGGCGTCGGCACGGAACTCGCGGTGGCGCGAGAACCAGGCCACCACGATGGCGGCGGCAAAACCGAGCACGATGTCCAGCACGATAGTGCTCACGTAGTAACCGATGCCGGGGCCGGAGTTGCTGTCGCTGCCCTTGCGCAGGAAGCTGTCCACCGCATAACCGATCACGCGGCTCAGGAACACCACAAAGGTATTCATCACACCCTGGATCAGGGTCATGGTGACCATGTCGCCGTTGGCCACGTGGGCGATCTCATGGCCCAGCACGGCCTCGATTTCTTCACGCGTCATGCCCTGCAGCAGGCCGGTGGACACCGCGACCAGCGAGGAGTTCTTGAAGGCGCCGGTGGCGAAGGCATTCGGCGCGCCCTCGAAGATGCCGACTTCGGGCATGCCGATGCCGGCTGTCGTGGCCAGCTTGCGCACGGTTTCCACGATCCAGGCCTCGTCGGCGTTTTGCGGCTCGTTGATGACGCGCACGCCCGAGCTCCACTTGGCCACCGGCTTGCTGATCAGCAGCGAAATGATGGCGCCGCCGAAACCGATCACCGCGGCAAAACCGAGCAGCATGCCCAGGTTCAGGCCTTGCGGCGTCAGGTAGCGGTTGACGCCCAGCAGGCTGGCGACGATGCCCAGCACCACCACCACCGCAAGGTTGGTCATCACAAACAGGAAAATACGTTTCATGGGTTCTCCGTGGGGTCGGTAAAAAAAGTCCGCCTCGCGCAGGATATGAGGTCTCGGCCACCCATATCAAGTTGCGCCGGCAGCCTGGCCGCTGATTTTTGTTGTTCTGGATTCTTGCAGCGGCCGGAATACAAGAGAGTCATCATAAAAGGAAAAGTTCTCGTTGTCCGGCCACCAGCCGGGCACACCGAGCACCGGCAAGGGCGCAAACGGCTTGCGCGCCAATTTTTCCGCGTCCAGGTCGCGCGCCACCCAGGCGTCGAAGTCCGCTATTGAATTCATAGCTGGAGGCGCACGGTAGACGTGGGCTGTGACCGGTTTTCGTGGATAAACCAGCTTTTCCAGCAAGGCATGGCCGAACAGCACCAGCTGCGCCTCCTGCCACAGCGGCCGCAGATCGACGAACAGCCGGCGCCATTGCCTGGCCAAGAGCGCATCCCACAGCGGCTCGGGCGCCGACAGCAGGGCGGCGTTTTCGTCGAACACCGTGAGCGCATCGCGCACCGGTCCGCGCAGGGGCGCCACGCCGGCCGCGGCGATCTGTGCGGCCTGCAACTGGTTCAGCCTGGCCTTGGTCAGCGGGAAACGCAGCCAGCACAGGCCGTTGAAAAAATCATGCAGGTTGTCGCGCGTCGGCACCGTGCCGGAATCGTGGATGAACTGTTCGTAGGCCTGGCCGGCCGGCAAGGCGGATTGCGGCACAAACCGCCGCGGCGCCCCGGGCTCGCTATTCAGCGCCGCGTGGAAACTGGCGCCGCCTTCAATCGCCAGCGCTACCCGCTCGCCGGACTCGCGCCAGGGCGCCAGCCAGGGGCGGTCCCAGTCCACCGGCAGGGCAGAAGCCGGCGCGTCGGCACTCATCCGTTCCTGGACGCCGGCCGCGACTGGCGTTTGTCGCGCACCATCACGCTGGACTTGCCTTCGTCGGCAATGTCGAACAGCTGGCTGGCCACCAGCAGCTTGGTCAGCGTCGCATAGCCGTAGTTGCGGTGGTCGAAGGAGGCCTGGTTGGCGATCTGCGTGCCGACCGCGCCGACGCGTGCCCAGCCCTCGTCGTCGGCGGCGGCCTGCACCGCATTGCGCAGCAGCATCACCAGCTTGGCGTCCTGCTTGAGCTGCGCCGGCGTGGCGCGCAGCGGCGCGGCGGCCACGGCTTCGGCCTCTTCGCGGCTGCCGGCAGCCATGTCGGCCGAGGCAATCGGGCGCAGCTTGTCGAGGTACAAAAAGCGCGAGCAGGCATTGACAAACGGCTCAGGCGTTTTCTGCGCACCGAAGCCATACACCGCCGCGCCCTTGGCGCGCAAATGCATCACCAGCGGCGTGAAGTCGGCGTCCGAGGAGACGATGCCGAAGGCGTCGGGGCGGTCGGTGTAAAGCAGCTCCAGCGCGTCGATCACCATGGCCATGTCGCTGGCGTTTTTGCCCTTGCTGTAGTCGAACTGCTGCATCGGGCGGATGGCGTGTTCGTGCAGCGCTTCTTCCCAGCCCTTGAGCTCGCTTTTTTTCCAGTTGCCATAGGCGCGCCGGATATTGGTCTCGCCAAAGGTCGAGAGCTCGTTGAGGATCAGGTCGATCTTGGACGCCGGCGAATTGTCGGCATCGATCAGCAGGGCAACGCGCGGCTTGCGTTCCATCACTTTGCCCCGCCAGGGGTCAACTTCCATGCCAGCGCCTCACCCGAACGCAGCGGCTTGAGCTCGGCCTCGCCGAAAGCGTAACTTTCGGGCGGCGTCCAGCTTGTTTTGCTCAGCGTGATGCTGCCGCTGTTGCGCGGCAGGCCGTAGAAGTCGGCGCCGTTGAAACTCGCAAAACCTTCGAGCTTGTCCAGCGCACCGGCAGCGTCGAAGGCCTCGGCATACAGCTCCATCGCCGCATGGGCGGTGTAACAACCGGCGCAACCGGTCGCGTGCTCCTTGAGGTGGGCCGGATGCGGCGCGCTGTCGGTCCCCAGGAAAAACCGCGGGTTGCCGCCGGTGGCGGCTTGGACCAGCGCCAGCCGGTGTATTTCGCGCTTGAGCACAGGCAGGCAGTAGTAGTGCGGCCGGATGCCGCCAGTAAAAATCGCGTTGCGGTTGTACAGCAGGTGGTGCGCGGTGATGGTGGCGCCCGTGAACTGGCCGGCGTCACGCACATACTGCGCGGCTTCACGGGTCGTGATGTGTTCGAACACGATCTTCAGTTCCGGAAAATCGCGGCGCAGCGGAATCAGCTGCTGGTCGATGAACACGGCTTCGCGGTCGAACAGGTCGATATCGGGCGAGGTGACCTCGCCATGCACCAGCAGCAGCAGGCCCTCGCGCTGCATGGCCTCCAGGGTTTTATAAGTCTTGCGCAGGTCGGTGACGCCGGCGTCGCTGTTGGTGGTGGCGCCGGCGGGATACAGCTTGAGCGCCACCACGCCAGCCTCTTTGGCGCGCTTGATCTCGTCGGGCGGCAAATTGTCGGTCAGGTACAGCGTCATCAGCGGCTCGAAGGCCACACCGGCCGGCACGGCGGCCTGGATGCGCTCGCGGTAGGCGACGGCCTGCGCCGCCGTGGTCACCGGCGGACGCAGGTTGGGCATGATGATGGCGCGGCCGAACTGCGCCGCGGTGTGCGGCACGACGGTCGTCAGGGCATCGCCGTCGCGCACATGCAAATGCCAGTCGTCGGGCCGGGTCAGCGTCAGGGACAGGGGGGTCGGGGAGGCGGCAGAGGTCATGCCCTGAATTGTCGCACCGGCGGCCGCCAGTGACCGCCCCTCCCCGCCCACCGGCCCGCTTACAGCAGGTAGTCGCCGCTTTGTTCCGGCTGGAACAGGATGTCCACGATTTTTGCCGTCGCGGTGGCCCCGTCCGGCGTTTGCCAGCGCGCCACGCGGCCTTTTTTCAGGCCCAGCAGGCCCGCGCCTGCCGGCGACAGCACCGAGACAAACCCGGCGTCGGCATCGGCGTCATGCGGGTAACACACCGTCAGCTTGCGCTGCTGCCCGGTGTGCCCGTCGGCAATCAGGACCTGGGAGTACATGGTGACGACGTTGGCCGGCACCTTGTAGGGTGAAACCAGTTCGGCGCTGTGGATCAGGTCTTCCACCTGGTCCAGCGTGTCCGCGGGCGGGCCCGGGCGCTGGAGCAGCCTGGTGATGCGGATATGGTCGAGCTCGGTCAGCAAACGCGCCGGCTGTTGTGAAAAAAACATGGGAACTCCTGGATCTGACGCCCGGCTCAAGGCTGCCGGGCACGCCGCGCTGAAGGCGGGGGGCCCGGTGATCCAGAAATGCGCTAAATGGAAATGAAGGAGAGGATCGCCGGGCTCAGGAATGTGCCACCGGCTGATGCGGCCACGCAGCTTCCAGCAGCGCGTATGCGCATGGCAGGAAGAACGTCAAGGTGGCAGGCATGAGATCGATTGTATGAAAGAAAGACGCGGCGCGTAGCGAGCGGGATGCAGCGCAAGGCGCGGGTGTCAGGTCACCGGAACGTACTTGAGGTACGTGAGGATGGCCTGATCGGGACCCGCAACGCCGCGCTGCGCCCGCGCAGTAGCGCCTAGTGGGCCAGGATCTTGTTGAGGAAATCCTTGGTCCGGTCCTGGCGATTCTCCGGGTGCATGAAAAACTCGTCCTTGGAGCAATCCTCGAGGATCTTGCCGCCCACGTCCATGAAGATCACGCGGCTGCCCACCTTTTTGGCAAATCCCATCTCGTGGGTAACCACCATCATGGTCATGCCGTCGGTGGCCAGGCCCATCATGCAGTCGAGCACCTCGCCGACCATCTCCGGGTCCAGCGCCGAGGTCGGCTCGTCGAACAACATGGCAATCGGGTCCATGCTGAGGGCGCGGGCAATCGCCACACGCTGCTGCTGGCCGCCCGAGAGCTGGCCGGGGAATTTGTCCTTGTGCGCCATCAGGCCCACGCGGTCCAGGTACTTCAGGCCGTGGGCCTTGGCTTCGTCCTGTTTGCGGCCCAGCACCTTGACCTGCGCCAGCGTCAGGTTTTCAGTGACGCTCAGGTGCGGAAACAGCTCGAAGTTCTGGAACACCATGCCGACACGCGAGCGCAGCTTGGGCAAATCGGTCTTGGGGTCATGCACGGCCTGGCCGTCGACAAAAATCTCGCCCTTCTGGAAAGGCTCCAGCGCGTTGATGACCTTGATCAGGGTGGACTTGCCCGAGCCGGACGGCCCGCAAACCACCACCACCTCGCCTTTTTCGATCCTGGTGCTGCAGTTGTTGAGCACCTGGACGGCGCCGTACCATTTGGATACTTCTTTGAGTTCGATCATTTGATTCTCCGGGGAGCGTGTGCGTTTGTCTGTTTAACGGATGATGGCGATCTTGTTCTGCAGCTTCTTGACGATGTACGACAAGCCAAAACAGATCACGAAATAAACCACGGCGGCCAGCAGGTAGGCCTCTTCCGGCCGCCCGTAAATCTTGCCGGCGGTGGTCAGGCCCTTGAGCAGGTCGTAGGCGCCGATGGCGTAGACCAGCGAGGTGTCCTGGAACAGGATGATGGTCTGCGTCAGCAGAATCGGCACCATGTTGCGGAAGGCCTGCGGCAGCACGATCAGGCGCATGTTCTGCGCATAAGTCATGCCCAGCGCGCGCCCGGCATTGACCTGGCCGCGCGAGATCGACTGGATACCGGCGCGCATGATCTCGCTGAAGTAGGCCGCCTCGAACGCGATGAAGGTGATGATGGCCGAAATTTCTGAACGGTTGTTGGCGCCGCCCGGAATCAGGTCAAAAAACGCGGCCGGCATCAGCAGGTAGAACCACAGGATCACCATGACCAGCGGCACCGAACGCATGCCGTTGACGTAGAAGGTTGCGGGAATGGTCAGCAGCTTGATGCCCGACAGGCGCATCAGTGCCAGCAGTGTGCCCAGGATGATGCCGCCTATGGTGGCGATCACCGTCAGCTCCACGCTGAAGATGAAGCCTTTCAGCACGAACTTGGAGATGATCTCCCAGTTCAGGAAACTCATGTCAAGACCGAACATGTCAGTGCCCCCCACCGGTGGCGCCGGCCACGACAAAGCCCGGAATCTGGACCTTTTTCTCGACAAAAGCCATGACGCGGTTCACCGCAAACGCGGAGATCGCATACAGCACGGTCACGGCCAGGTAAACCTCCACGCCGCGCGAGGTTTCTTCCTGGGCCTGCATGGCAAACATGGTCAGCTCGGCGATCGATACCGCAAAAGCCACCGATGAGTTTTTCAGCAGGTTCATAGACTCGCTGGTCAGCGGTGGCAAGATGATGCGAAACGCCATCGGCAGGATCACATAACGGTAGGTCTGCGCCGTGGTGAAGCCCATGGCCATGCCGGCATAACGCTGGCCGCGCGGCAGGGCCTGCACGCCGGCACGCACCTGCTCGGCAATCCGCGCCGAGGTGAAAAAACCCAGCGCAAACACCACCAGCGCAAAACCCGGCACCTGTTGCATGGCCGGGAAAATCTTGGGCACCACGAAGTACCAGATGAAAATCTGGACCAGCAGCGGGATGTTGCGGAACAGCTCGACCCAGACGTTGGCCAGCCGGACCAGCCAGGGGCTGTTGGGCAGGGTGCGCAGCGTGCCCATCAGGCCGCCCGTCAGGATGGCGACCACCCAGGAACAGCCCGCGACAGCCAGCGTCCAGCCCCAGGCGTCCATCATCCATTGCAGATAGGTACGGCCGCTGCCGTCGTCATTCAAAAATACTTGCCAGTCCCAGCTCATGGTCACTCCGCCAAAAATAGGTGCGCTTCGATCTGTTGTTGTCTGCGCTTAAAAAACAAACCCCGCCAGAACTGTCGCAGACGGGGTTTGTGTTCAGCTCAGGCCGGAATTACTTCTTGGCGTAATCTTCCATTGGCTTGTCGTTGGGGTTGGCCCAGGCGGCCTTGGTGCTTTCGCTGACCGGCAGGCCGACGCGGCTGTTTTTCGGGGGAATCGGCTGCATGAACCACTTGTCCCAGACCTTGGCCATGTCGCCGGACTTGATCATGCCGGTGATGGTGTCGGTACCGATTTTCTTCAGCGCGGCATCGTCCTTGCGGATCATGATGGCGATGGGCTCGACGCTCAGAACTTCACCGACGATGCGGAAATCGGCCGGGTTCTTGGAGGTGGCGATGTTGCCGGCCAGGATCGCGCCGTCCATCACGAAGGCGTCAGCACGGCCGGACTCGAGCAGCAAAAAGCTGTCGGAGTGGTCCTTGCCGAAGATTTCCTTGAAGTCGATGCCGCCGGCGCGTTCGTTCTTGCGCAGGGTCTGCACCGAGGTCGTGCCGGTGGTGGTGGCGACGTTTTTGCCGTTGAGCTGGGCGATCGAGGTGATGCCGGAGTTGGCCTTCACGGCGATACGCACTTCTTCCACAAAGGTGGTGGGCAGGAAAGACACGTCTTTCAGGCGCGTGGCGTTGTTGGTGGTCGAGCCGCACTCGATGTCCACCGTGCCGTTTTGCACCAGGGGAATGCGGTTTTGCGAGGTCACCGGCAGGTATTTGACTTCCAGCTTGCGGCCGACGGCTTTTTCGACGTCGGCGATCACGCGCTGGCAGATCTCGACGTGGTAGCCGGCGTATTTGCCGTCACCCAGGGTGTAGGACAGGGCGCCCGACGAGTCGCGAACACCCATGGTGATCACGCCGGAAGCCTTGACTTTGGCCAGCGTATCGTTGGCCTGGGCAAAAACGCCGGAGGTGGTCAGTACGGCAATTGCCAGTGCGGCGAGTTTGAGTTTCATGGAATTTCCTTACGTTGATGAAATTGTTAATGACGCCATTCTAAGGAGCCGGTCATGGGCCCATGCCCAAGGTTTACCCCAGCCCCTAATGCGCCAGCCGCTGGACGGGTATGTCCACAAACGCGCCGGATGATCCCAGCGCCGACAGCGAGCAGGTAAAGCCGCAACGCACGAAGGCAAAGTGTTGATCCAGCAAAAGCAGTCCCCAAGATAGTGCCCGCGTTCAAAACGGCAGAACAGAGTTGTCTAGCTAAGCAGCCTTTGTGCCAACCCTTGGCAGAATCTGGCCCGGCTGCATCGCAGAACGTCCCGGACTGTAAATTTGCGCGCCGCCAAAAGCCAATGCCGATAACTCGCAGCTTCATGCATTTAATTTATAAGGGCTCAGGGTTACCACCTAGAGCCCCCCTGTTTCACCGCGCTCGACGCGCGTCAGGCAGAGGGTCCCCGGGGTTTCCCCGCCGGCTTGGGCGAAGCCTGGCTTTCCAGATACGCCCAGAGCGCCTGCGCCGGGCTTTTGGCCGCGGCCTTGGTGGTCGGCCGCTCGCGGTAGACGCGCAAATCCATGGTCATCTCCAGCCCCGGACCGGCGCTGACCAGCTTTTTCACGCGCAACTCCTTCTTGACCGCGCTGAAGGGCAGAAAGGCAATGCCGTGGCCCTCGAGCGCCATGGCCTTCAGGCCTTCGGCCATGTCGGTTTCATACACGCGGTCGAGGTGGATGGCGGTGCTGGACTGCTTGAGGATCAGGTCCACCACACGGCCGAGGTAAGCGCCGGACGCATAACCCAGGTAGGGCAGCGGCTGGCCGGCACGTCCCGGCAGGCGGTACAGCGGCGCGCCGTCGGCATCGGCTTTCACGAAAGGCGCCAGCACTTCCTGGCCCAGGCTGATCATCTCGTAGCGGTCGGCATCGAGCTGGAAGGGCTGCGAATCGTGGTGGTAGGCGATCAGCAAATCGCAACTGCCCTCGACCAGGCGCAGCACCGCGTCATGCACATTGAGGGCAATCAGCCGGCTCTTGATGGGACCGAACTTCTCGCGCAGGCTGCTGACCCAGGCCGGAAAAAAGGTGAAGGCCAGCGAATGCGGCACGGCAAACTCGATCACGTCCTGCCCGGCCGAATTGTGGCCGCGCAGCATGGCGCGGGTCGACTGCAGGCCCTGCAGCATCTCCAGCGACTGGGTGTACAGGGTTTCACCGGCCGGTGTCAGCCGTGTCGGGTAGGAACTGCGGTCCACCAGGTCGGTGCCGGCCCAGGCTTCCAGCGCCTGGATGCGCCGTGAAAAAGCCGGCTGCGTCACATGACGCAGCGTCGCCGAACGGCTGAAGCTGCGGGTTTCAGCAAGACTGACGAAATCTTCCAGCCATTTGGTTTCCATGCTTTTTATTATGCGAGTGCGCAGCGCGCTTGTATCTACGGGAATCCCTCATGCAGGCCCGGCGACCGTCGGCCAGACCAGAACGCTATCAAATCAATAGCTGGTTGCGCAGGTCCACCAAGGGCTGGAAGGCCAACGCACCCACAACTTATTCGGAACTCTGCTGCAGCGCCCACATGGACGCATAACGCCCGCCCAGCGCCAGCAAGGCCGCGTGGGTGCCGCGCTCGATGATCTGGCCGGCTTCCATCACCAGGATTTCATGCGCATCGACCACGGTGGACAGGCGGTGCGCCACCACCAGCGTGGTCTTGTTTTCGGCGATGCTGCGCAGTTCGGCCTGGATCGCGCGCTCATTGGCCGAATCCAGCGCCGAGGTGGCTTCGTCAAAAATCATCAGGGGCGGGTTTTTCAGCAGGGTGCGCGCGATCGCCACGCGTTGCTTCTCGCCACCGGACAGCTTCAGTCCGCGCTCGCCGACCATGGTGGCGTAGCCGGCCGGCGTCGAGGCGATGAAGTCGTGGATGCGGGCGGCACGCGCGGCTTCTTCCACCTGGGCGCGGCTGGCGCCGGGCTGGCCGTAGGCGATGTTGTATTCCACCGTGTCGTTGAACAGCACGGTGTCCTGCGGCACGATGCCGATGGCCTGGCGCAGGCTGGACTGCGTCACCTCGCGGATGTCCTGACCGGCGATGGTGATACGGCCCCCCGCCACCGAAGGGCTGCCCGGAATGCCCACATCGTAGAAACGGAACAGCAGGCGCGCCAGCGTGGACTTGCCTGCGCCCGAAGAGCCGACCACGGCGACGGTCTTGCCCGGCGGGATCCCGAAGCTGATGTTGTGCAGGATGGGCCGCGACGCCTCGTAGGCGAAGCTGACGTTTTCAAAACGCACTTCCGGCGAGGCCTGCAAGACAAGCGCCGGCGCACCGGGCCGGTCGGCGATCTCGCGCTCCCTTTCCATCAGGTTGAACATCTTGGACAGGTCGGTCAGGCTTTGCTTGATCTCGCGGTAGAGCACGCCCAGGAAACCCAGCGGGATGTAAAGCTGGATCATGAAGGCATTGACCATGACCAGGTCGCCCAGCGTCATGCGGCCATCGACCACGCCCTGGGTCGCGCGCCAGAGCATGGCCACCAGGCCGGTCGCGATGATCAGTTGCTGGCCGGTGTTGAGCAGGCTCAGCGTGGTCTGGCTCTTGACGGCCGCGGCGCGGTAACGCTTGAGGTTCTCGTCGTAACGCCTGGCCTCGAACTCTTCGTTGTTGAAGTACTTGACCGTCTCGTAATTGAGCAGCGAGTCGATGGCGCGGCTGTGCGCCGAGGAATCGAGCTCGTTCATCTCCTTGCGGAACTTGGTGCGCCACTCGGTCACCGTCACGGTGAAGGTGATGTAGAACACCAGCGCGATGATGGTGATGCCGGCGAACCAGACGTCGAACTTGACCGCGAGCAGGGTGAGCACCAGCGTGACTTCGATCAGCGTCGGAATGATGCTGTACAGCGAATAGGAGATCAGCGAATGCACGCCGCGCGTGCCGCGCTCGATGTCGCGCGTCATGCCGCCGGTCTGGCGCTCCAGGTGAAAACGCAGGCTCAGCGCGTGCAGGTGACGGAACACCTCGAGCGAAATGCGCCGCGCCGCACCTTCGGTGGCCTTGGCGAAGACCAGTTCGCGCAACTCGGTGAACAGCGAGGTCGACAGCCTGAGCAGGCCGTAACCCACCAGCAGTGCGGCCGGCACCACCAGCACGGCCTGCACGTCGCCGGGCTTGAAGCTCATGGCATCGACCAGGTTCTTCAGCAGCAGCGGAACGCCGACATTGGCCACCTTGGCGCCCACCATGAAGGTCAGCGCCGCCAGCACCCGCCATTTGTAGTCCCACAGATAGGGAAACAGGCGCTTGAGCGTGGCCCAGTCAGAGCGGTTGATATCGGGGGGCGGGGTGGCGCCGGGCGCGGTCGGCGCTTCGGCGGTGGTGGCATGGGAGCGCATCGGAGACAATTGTCCTGTTGTTTTAATTTTCCACCACCGATTGTGCCTATGTCCATCGAATCCAGCCTTCCCCATGACCCCTTGAGCGTCAAGCTGCCGCTGGACAAGGAGCTGGTGCTCAAGGTCATCCCCATGCCGGCGGACTGCAACGCCAATGGCGACATCTTCGGCGGCTGGGTCATGGCGCAGGTCGACCTGGCCGGCTCGGTGATCCCGGCGCGTTACGCCGAAGGCCGCATGGCCACGGTGGCGGTCAATGAGTTCATCTTCAAGCAGCCCGTGCGTGTCGGCGACATCCTGTCCTTCTATTCGGAACTCACGCGCATAGGCCGGACCTCGATGACGGTGAAGGTCGAGGTGTATGCCGAGCGTTTCCGCTCCCAGGGCCGCTACATCAAGGTCACAGAGGCCAGCGTGACTTACGTGGCCATCGACGACGCCGGCCAGCCGCGGCCGGTGCCGCCGTCGTCGCTGCCGCGTCCGCTATAATTTTGATAGCTTCTCACGCCCGTCGAATATGGGCAAAGCAGCAATTTCACTGTCAAAATTGGCCATGCCGGCCGCGCCCCCCGGCAAACTGCGCAGCGCCCTGCAGACCCTCGGCAATACATTCCCGGCCGCGCGCCCACTCCTGCCTGAGCGCCTGCGCCAAGGGCAGCTCCCACTGGGCATAGGCGCTCTGGCGGTCGGCCCGCATGGTTTGCTGCGGAAAAGCCGCCAGCTGCCGCGCCAGCACCAGCGCCGCCTCGCGCGCCGCACCGCGCGCCACGACCCGGTTGCACAGCCCCATCTGCAAGGCCTCGGCGGCTTCGACCTTGCGGCCGGTCAGGATCAAATCCATCGCATGGCCCATGCCGACCAGCCGCGGCAGGCGCACCGTGCCGCCGTCGATCAGCGGCACGCCGAAGCGGCGGCAATAGACGCCGAAATACGCGTCCGCTTCCATCACCCGCATGTCGCACCACAGCGCCAGCTCCATGCCGCCGGCGACGGCTGCACCGCTTACGGCTGCAATCACGGGTTTGGACAGCAACAGGCGCGACGGACCCATGGGGCCCAGCGCCTGCATGTCCTCTGCTTCGAAATCGAGATCTGCGAACACGGGCGCGTCGCCGCCCTGAGCCTCGCGCAGCAGCTTGGCTCCGAACTGCAAATCCCAGCCGGCACAGAAATGGCCATTCGCGCCGTGGAACACCGCGACCTTCGCACCGTCATCGGCATCAAAGGCCAGAAAAGCGTCATACAGTTCACGCGCATGGCCGCTGTCCACCGCATTGCGCACGTCGGGGCGGTCCAGGGTGACGATGGTCACCTCGCCTTCCTTTTCTACATGAACTGTCATGGCTTGTCCCCCCACCAGCCGACACGCGGCGCGGCCCGGCAGGCGGCCAGTTCATCGTCGCTGACCTCAATTTCCATGCGCAGCAGGGCCGCCGCCATGGACTTGCCGAGGTTGTCCAGGCGCAGGTTGCGCGCCCCGCCGCCCTGCAGCGCGTCGTGCAGCACCAGCTTGATCGCCAGGATGTTGGGCAGGTACCAGCATTCGACCTGGCCCGGCAACCAGGGCGCAAAGTGTTCTGCCACCCGCTGCGCCGTGAGCTCGCGCGCCAGCACGGCGTAACCGGCGGCATTCCAGGCGAACAGGCCGAAGTCCACCCAGTCGGCCTTGTCGCCGCTACGGGCATGGGCCAGCTCGACCAGCCGGATTTTTTGCAAAGGCATGTTCATGTTTGCAAAATCTCTACACGCGTCCGCGATTCGACAGCCTGGCGATCGATCAGCGCCGGCCAGATGCCCAGCAGTTCGCTGCTCTTGTTCAGGCCCTGAAAACCGCAGGTGTAGGCCGGCCCGCTCAGCGCCATCCACGGGAACAGGCGGCCGAAGCCGTCGGCGGCTTTTTTGTCAAGCGTGTGTATCACCATGCGCACCCAGACCTCGTTCAGTTCGGCCAGCGCCACCGCGTCCGGCAGCGGCGCCAGCGCGCCGTGCGCCGAATTCAGGCCTGGAAACTCGACAAACAGCGCCTCATGCGGCACCGCCTTGTCGGCCAGTTGCGCCTTCACCATCGCCACCGCGGCCAGCGCCTTGTCATAAGCATCCGGCCAGCTGAAGCCCCAGGTCACCTCGGCCTTGAAGCCGTCGCGGTAGCCACCGACCACCTTGAGTTGCTGCGGGCGCGGGTGGCCGGTGGCACCCGTCATGGACACCCGGTCCTGGCCCAGGTCCTCGAGGGCGACGGTGGACAGGTCCAGCACCACATCAGGCGAGGCATAGGCGTGCGGGTTGTGCACCTCATACAGCAGTTGCTGGCGCACCGTGTCGAAATTGATGCGGCCGCCCGTGCCCGGCGCCTTGGTGATGACCGCGCTGCCGTCTTCGCCGACTTCGGCAATCGGGTAACCGATGTGGGCCAGGTCGGGGATGTCCTTCCAGGCCTGCAGGCTGCCGAAGTTGCCGCCGCTGCCCTGGCCCGAACATTCCAGCAGGTGCCCGACCGCCAGGCCCTGGGCCAGCCGGTCCAGGTCGGCCTGCGACGCAGGGCGTTCATCCCCGAGATTCCAGTTGAACCCGTGCGCCAGCGGCCCGAGAAACAGCGCGGCATCGGCGACGCGGCCGGTGATCACGATGTCGGCGCCCTGCTGCAATGCAGAGACGATGGGTCGCGCGCCCAGATAGGCATTGGCAAACACCATGCGTTCCCGGACGGTATCGAACGGCGCGCCGCTGAACATGTGTGCCGGCGCGAGGCCGGAAAGCTGTTCCAGCACCTCATCACCTGTCACAACGGCGACGCGCGCAGTCCAGCCTTTGGCCGAAAAAGCATCCCGAACCGCGCTTGCCGCGCCGGCCGGATTGAGCCCACCGGCGTTGCAGATGAAGCGCACTTTTCGTTGCGCCATCGCCGGCCACAAATACATCAGCATGGGCACCACGTCCCTAGCGTAGCCAAGGGAAATGTCGCGTTGCAAATCCTTTTGAAGAATGGCCAGTGTGAGCTCGGCAAGATGGTCGCTGGCGATGTACTGGACACCGCCTTTTTCGATGCTTGCCAGCACCGGTTCCCATGCGTCTCCGTAGAAACCCAACCCGGCACCAATCCGGATTGATTTTTTCATTGAATGCAGCTCATGATCACTCCCGTCAGATTCGAGTCAGGAAAAGGCGGCGTGCCCCGCCTTCCGGTCAGTGCTTATTTTTACCAAGCATGTGCTTGGTGAAAATTTATTGTGGAGTAAAAGTGCAGTTATTGCAATTGATCATCAGCGGCATCGCGCAAGGCTGTATCTACGGGCTGATTGCCCTGGGTTTCGTGCTCATCTACAAGGCCACCGAGACGGTGAGCTTCGCGCAGGGCGAGCTCATGATGCTGGGTGCCTTCGGCGGCCTGGCCTGCATGACCATGCTGGGTTTCCCCTTCTGGCTGTCCATCCTGAGTGCCATCGCCGGCATGGCCCTGTTCGGCGTGCTGCTCGAGCGGCTGGTGATACGGCCCATCCTCGGACAGCCGGCTTTTTCCATCGTGATGCTGACCATCGGCGTCGGCTACGTGGCACGCGGGGTGATCACCATGATTCCCGGCATAGGCACCGAGACCCACACCCTGCCGGTGCCCTACAAGGACATGATCTGGCAGATCGGCGGCGGCGCCAACGGGCAGGGTGCCCTGATTCTCAACGTCGAACAAATGGCCGTGATCGGCAGCACGGCGGTGTTGTGCCTGGTTCTGTTTGCATTGTTCAAGTACAGCAAGCTGGGCATTGCCATGCAGGCGTCCTCGCAAAACCAGCTGGCCGCCTACTACATGGGCATTCCGGTCAAGCGCCTCAACGGCCTGGTCTGGGGCCTGGCCGCCGCAGTCGCCGCGATTGCCGGCCTGTTGCTCGCGCCTATCACCTTTGTGCACGCCAACATGGGTTTCATCGGCCTGAAGGCTTTCCCCGCAGCCGTGGTCGGCGGCTTCGGCAGCCTGCCCGGCGCCATCGTGGGCGGCCTGGTCATCGGCATCGTCGAATCGCTGGCGGGCTTCTACGCCCCCGACGGCATCAAGGACGTGGCCGCCTACATCGTGGTGCTGATCATGCTGATGGTCAAGCCCAACGGACTGTTCGGCGAAAAACTCCGCAAGAAAGTCTGACCCCCATGCGTTTCATATTTAAAACTGACTACGGGCAGGACATCAACCTTGCGAAGCACGGCGGCCATGTCTTCTGGTACGGCGCGCTGGTGCTGCTGCTGGTGGCTGCGCCCTGGCTGTTCGCCGAGTACTGGCTGGCCCAGCTGACCTTCATCCTGATCTATTCGATCGCCGGGCTGGGCCTGATGCTGCTGGCCGGATTCACCGGCCTGTTCTCGCTGGGGCATGCGGCCTTTCTCGGGGTCGGCGCCTACACCCAGGCGGTGATGACCAACGCCGGTGTGCCTTTTCCCATCGCGCTGGCCTTTGCCGCCGGACTGTCGGCCGCGGTGGGACTGGTGGTGGGCCTGCCCGCCTTGCGCGTCAAGGGCATCTACCTCGGCATCGCGACGCTGTCCTTCGGTTTCATCGTCGAGGAGGTGTTTGCACGCTGGGAAAAAGTCACCGGCGGCAACTCGGGCATCCACATCAAGGCGCCCGACATCTTCGGCTGGAAGCTGAACAGCGGGGAAGAGTTTTATTTCCTCTGTCTGGTCCTGGCCATAGGCGCGACGCTGGCGATTCTCAACCTGCTGCGTTCACCCACCGGGCGCGCCTTCGTGGCGATTCGCGATTCGGAAATTTCCGCGCAAAGCATGGGCATCCATCTGGCCCGCTACAAAACCCTGTCCTTCGCGCTGTCGGCGGCGCTGGCCGGCATTGCCGGGGCGCTGTATGCGCACAAGCTGCAATTCATCTCGCCGGAGCAGTTCAACATCCTGCAGTCGATCGACCTGCTCCTGATGATTGTGGTCGGTGGCCTGGGCTCGGTGCACGGCGCTTTCCTGGGCGCGATTTTCCTGATCTCCATGCCGCAGGCGATCGCGCTAATCAAGGATTACCTGCCGGCCTTCATCGGGCAGGCGCCCGGCCTGCAAGGCCTGATCTACGGCCTGGTGCTGATCGGTTTTGTGCTGTTTGAACCGCTGGGCCTGTACGGGCGCTGGCTGAAGATACGCACCTACCTGCAGACTTTCCCGTTCTATCGCAAGGGCATGTTCAAACGACAAAAGTCCTTCCAGAAATCCGACAGGTTGAAATGATGAGTGACATCCTTCTATCAGCCAAAAATCTCAGCGTCCGCTTCGGCGGCGTGCTGGCCGTCAACAACGTCAGCTTCGATGTCAAACAAGGCGAGGTGTTCACCCTGATCGGCCCCAACGGCGCCGGCAAGACGACGGTCTTCAACCTGATCAGCCGCATCTACACGCCGACCACGGGCGAAATCGACTACCTGGGCGCAAAACTGACCGATCAGCCGCCGCACAAGATCGCCGCGCTGGGCATCGCGCGCACCTTCCAGAACATCGAGTTGTTCGAACATGCCACCGTGCTGCACAACCTGCTGATCGGCCGCCACACGCACCGGCAGACAGGTCTGTGGAGCGAAATCTTCTTCACCAAAAAAACGCGGGAAGCCGAAATTCAGGCGCGCGAGAAGGCCGAGCAAATCATCGACCTGCTGGACCTGCAGCACCACCGCGACTCCTATGTGGCCGGCCTGCCCTACGGCGTGCGCAAGGTGGTGGAGCTGGCACGCGCGTTATGCACCGAACCGAAGTTGCTGCTGCTGGACGAGCCGTCCTCCGGGCTCAATGTGGAGGAAACCGACGACATGGCCTTCTGGATCCAGGACATCAAGAACGAACTGGGCATCACGGTGCTGATGGTCGAGCACGACATGACACTGGTCTCCAAGGTCTCCGACCGCGTGCTGGCCATGAACCAGGGCGAGGTGCTGGCCATGGGCACGCCGCGCGAGGTGCAGAACGATCCCGGCGTGATCGAGGCCTACCTCGGCTCCGTCGACGATGTGTCCTCGCTGCGCCGCCAGCACCAGTCGGTGCAACTCGAGCGTTCAGAGGTCCGTTCATGAGCCGCCGGACCGTTCCCAAGGCGAATACCGCAACTCACAGAGCGGAGGTCACCCAATGAGCGCCGTACCGCCACCGGTGAGCGACCAGCCCGTGCTCAGGCTGCTCAACGTCGAAAGCTCCTACGGACCCATCAAGGCGATACGCGGCGTCAGCCTGCAGGTGCGCCGCGGGGAAATTGCCACCGTGCTGGGCTCCAATGGCGCAGGCAAAACCACCATTTTGAAAACCATCTCGGGCATCATCGATCCGCGCAAAGGCTCGATCGAATTCAAGGGCGGCAACATCACCGCGCAGGACCCGGCCTATATCGTGCAACAGGGCCTGAGCCATGTACCGGAAGGCCGCGAGGTGTTTCCGCTGCTGAGCGTGCGCGACAACCTGCTGATGGGCGCCTACACCCGCAAGGACCGCGACGGCGTCGCCAGGGACATGGAAGCGGTCTACGGCTACTTTCCCATCCTGCGTGAACGTGCGCTGCAGGACGCCGGCCTGCTGTCCGGCGGCCAGCAGCAGATGCTGTCGATCTCGCGCGCGCTGATGGCCTCGCCCGACCTGATCCTGCTGGACGAGCCCAGCCTGGGCCTGTCCCCCAAGTTGACCAAGGAAATTTTCGAGATTGTGGTGCGCATCAACCGCGAACGCGGCACCACGATTTTGCTGGTCGAACAAAACGCCAACATGGCCCTGAACGCCTCCGATTACGGTTATGTGCTGGAAAACGGCCGCATCGTGATGGAAGACACCTGTGCCCGCCTGCGGGAGAAGGAAGACATCAAGGAGTTCTACCTGGGCATGAAGGAAGACGGCGTGCGCAGCGAGCGGCGCTGGAAGAAAAAGAAAACGTGGCGTTGAACAATATGTATCTCCGAGTTGCATCCTCCCGCTTGTGTCGTTGCGGACTTGATCCGCAATCCATTTCCCCCGAACTGCATTTGCGCGCGCGGCATGGATCCCGGATCAGGTCCGGGATGACGGCCGTGTGGAGAAACACATGAGCAATCTCTGGGACCTCTCCCACATCCAGCCCGAGACCCGCGTGGTGCTCGAAGGCGAGACCATTCCGGAACTGTTCTGGAACGGCGTGGCGCAGCGCCAGGACCAGGTCTGGATGCGCCAGAAAAAACTCGGCGTCTGGCGCAGCTGGTCCTGGAACCAGACCGGTGAAGCCGTGCGCGAAATCGCCGCCGGCCTGATCAGCCTGGGATTTGCGCCCGGCGAATGCGCTTCCATCCTATCGAACACCGTGATCGAATGGGTGCTCGCCGACCTCGCCGTGCTCAGCTGCGGCGGTGTGGCCAACGGGATCTACCCGACCGATGCGGCATCACAGGTGCACTACCTCTGCGAAGACTCGCGAACCACCATCCTGTTCGTCGAGGACGACGAGCAGCTCGACAAGGCCCTGGAAGTGCGGGCGCAACTTCCCGGCCTGCGCAAGATGGTGGTGTTCGACATGGAAGGCCTGCGCGACCTCGACGAACCCGACGTTCTCAGCCTGGCAAGCCTGCGCGAATTGGGTCGCAGCTACCTTGCGCAGCACCCGGGCGCCGTGGAGGAACGTGTCAGGGCCTGCAAGCCTGAAGACCTGGCCATCCTTGTCTACACCTCGGGCACCACCGGCAAGCCCAAGGGGGCCATGCACAGCCACCGCGGCCTGGTGTTCACCGCGCGCGGCTACAACACCCTGGTGGCGCAGGACGAGAACGACGAACGCATGTGTTTCCTGCCGCTGTGCCATATTGCCGAACGCATGGGCGGCGAATATTTCGCCCTGTACACCGGCGCCAAACTCAACTTTGTCGAGAACCCGGAAACCATTCCTGAAAACGTGCGCGAAATCGCCCCGACTGTTTTCACTGCTGTGCCGCGGGTCTGGGAAAAGTTCTACTCCGGCGTGATGATTGCGCTCAAGGAAGCCAGCCGCCTGCAGCAGGCCGCGTATGGCTGGGGCATCGGCGTGGGCAGCGACATTGCCGAACGGGTCATGGCCGGCCAGCCGGTCAGCAACTGGCTCAAGCTGAAATTCACCGTCGCCCGCTGGATCGCGCTGGACAATACGCGCAAGCTGATCGGCATCCACCGCGCGCGTTTTTGCGTGACTGGCGCCGCGCCGATCTCGCCGGAGCTGGTCAAGTGGTACATGGCGCTCGGCGTGCCCATGCTGGAGGTCTGGGGCATGACGGAAACCTGCGGTGCCTCGACCGGCGTGCCGGCCAGCCGCATCAAGCCGGGGTCCATCGGCCCGGCGGCCGGCTACAACGAGATGAAGCTCGATCCCGCGACAGGCGAAATCCTGGTGCGCGGCCCCAATGTCTTCATGGGTTACCTGAACCTGCCTGAAAAAACCGCCGAGACCATCGATGCCGACGGCTGGCTGCACACCGGCGACGTCGGCCTGGTGGACGAAGACGGCTTCTACCGCATCACCGACCGCATGAAGGACATCATCATCACGGCCGGCGGCAAGAACGTGACCCCCAGCGAGCTGGAAAACGAACTGAAGTTTTCGCCCTACATCACGGATGCGGTGGTGATCGGCGACAAACGGCCCTACCTCACCGCCATCATCATGATCGACCAGGAGAACGTCGAGAAATACGCGCAGGATCACGACGTTCCCTTCAGCAACTACCAGAGCCTGACGCGTTCGACTGAAGTGCAGGAGTTGATCCAGGCCGAGCTGGACCGGGTCAACCGGAAGTTCGCGCGTGTCGAGCAGATCAAGAAGTTTTTCCTGCTCGAAACGCAACTGAGCGCCGAGGACGAGGAGCTGACGCCGACCATGAAGCTCAAGCGCAAGCTGGTCGAGAAAAAATATGCGGAGCAGATCGAGGCGATGTACCGCTGACCCTCGAGAACCTTAAGTAGTTTCCCTTGCGTACTTACGCCAGCTTGACTTTCGGGGTCTGGCGTCAAGAATGCATTTTGTGTTTCCAGCCTGTGGCATACAGGCGCTGCCTTTTTATTACAGGAGACTTTCATGACCATCAAAACCACACTGGCCCTGGCGGTGCTGGCACTGGCTGCGGGCCACACCATGGCCCAGCAGGGCGTCAGCAAAACCGAAATCACCCTGGGCTCCATCCAGGACCTGTCGGGCCCGATCGCCGGTTTCGGCAAGCAGGCGCGCCTGGGCATGCTGCTGCGGGTCGACGAGATCAACGAGCAGGGCGGCATCAACGGCCGCAAGCTCAAGATCATCGTGGAAGACTCGGCCTACGACCCGAAAAAAGCCGTGCTGGCGGCCCAGAAGCTGGTCAACCAGGACAAGATTTTCATGATGGTCGGCCACATCGGCACGGCGCAGAACCTGGCCGCCATGCCGGTCCAGTTTGACAAGAACGTCATCAACTTCTTCCCCATCACCGCAGCGCGCGAGATGTACGAGCCCTTCCACAAGCTCAAGTATTCCTTTGCGGCCACCTACTTCGACCAGATCCGCAATGCCGCACCCAAGCTGGCCAGGGACAAGGGCATCAAGAAGGTCTGCACCATGTACCAGGACGACGAGTTCGGCCTGGAAGTGATGCGCGGCGGCGAAGCCGGCCTCAAGTCCATCGGCATGGAGTTCGCCGAGAAGACCTCGTACAAGCGCGGCGCCACCGACTTCTCCTCACAAGTCGCCAAGATGAAGGCTGCAGGTTGCGAGATGGTGGTGCTGGGCACCATCATTCGCGAAACCATTGGCGCCATCGGCGAGTCGCGCAAAACCGGCTTCAACCCGATCTTCCTCGGCTCCAGCGCGGCGTACACCGACCTGATCCACAAGCTGGGGGGCCCGGCCATGAACGGGCTGTATGCCACCATGACGGTGCAGAACCCCTACCTCGACGAAGCGTCGCAACCCATCCGTTTCTGGGCCAACAAGTACAAGACCAAGTTCAATGAAGACCCGACGGTCTTCTCGGTCTACGGCTACAACATCATCGACATCTTTGCCAAGGCGGCACAGAAAGCCGGCACCAACCTGACGACGGACAGCTTCATCAAGGTGATGGACACCATGACCATCCCGCCCGACATGTTCGGTAGCGCCCCGGGCAACTACTCCCCGACCAAGCGCCTGGGCAGCGATGCCTCACGCCTGTCGCAGATCACCGACGGCAAATGGAAAGTGGTCTCCGACTACATCAAGTGAGCGCCACGCGCTGCAAGCAAGAGCCACCCGCGGGTGGCTTTTTTCATGACACGATGTAAGCGCCGGCGCCGGTGGACAGCAGCTTGCCGTCGGCGCCGAGGAACTCCATGCGGGTGCTCGCCACGCGCGAACCCAGGCGCAGGACTTCGGCGCGCAGCTCGAAAAATTCACCGATGGCGGGCCGCAGGTAGTCCACCCGCAAGTCGATGGTGCCGAGCTTGGAGAAACGCTGCATGCGCTGTGCCGGCGTTTCGTCCATGTGGCGCGCACCGATGGCCGCCATGATCGCCAGCCCCGCCATCGCGTCCAGCCCGGCGCTGACCACCCCGCCGTGGATGCGGTTGTAGGCATAGTGGCCCACCAGCCCCGGCTTCATCTCGATACGGCCCACCACACCGTCGGGCCGCACCGACACCACCTTCAGGCCCAGGGCCTGGTTGAAGACGATCTTTTCCTCGAACAGTGTTTTCAGCGCAGCGATGAACTCGGGCTCGAATTCGACGGCATTGGCAGCCGTGGCGGTGTTTTTGCTCATAGACCCAATTGTCGTGCAGCCAGGTCCTTCATGATCTCCTCGGCGCCACCGCCAATCATCATGACCTTGACCTCGCGGTAAATACGTTCGCTTTTTGTGCCGCGCATGAAGCCCATGCCGCCCAGGATTTGCACCGCCTGGTCTGCGCAGAACTGCATGGTTTGCGTCGCGTGGTTCTTCAACATGCAGACATGGGCGACCCAGTCGGAGCCCTGCTCGCCGGCATCGGCACGGTCGGCCACCGCATCGACCCAGGCCTGGGTGGAGGCGATGCGCATCTGCATGTCCACCAGCTTGTGGCGAATCACCTGTTTGTCGGACAAGGTGCTGCCGAAGGCCTTGCGCTGGCGCGCCCAGTCCAGCGCCTCGTCGTAACAGGCCTGGGCAAACCCCAGCGCGGCAGCCGACATCGCCAGGCGCTCGCCGTTGAAATTGCCCATGATCATCCTGAAACCGCCACCCTCCTCGCCCAGCAGATGACTGGCCGGCACCCGCACGCCGTCGAAGCGCAGGTGGGCGGTGTCGGAACACCACCAGCCCATCTTGTCGAGCCGGGTGCGCGACAGGCCGGGACTGTCGCCTGGCACCAGCAGCATCGAAATGCCGCCGGCACCTTTGCTCTCGCCAGTGCGCACCGCCACCGTGATGAAGTCCGCGCGCATGCCCGAGGTGATGAAGACCTTTTCACCGTCGATGATGTAGTCGTCTCCCTCACGCTGCGCCGTGGTGCGCAGGGCCGCCACATCCGACCCGCCGCCCGGCTCGGTAATCGCCAGCGCCGCAATTTTTTCGCCACGCAGCACCGGCGGGATCACCGCCTGCTGCAGCGTGCTTGATCCATGGGCCAGCAGCGGCGGCAGGCCGATGTTGTGAGAAAACAGGCTGGCCAGCACACCGCCGCTGCCACCGTGGCGGCACAGCGCCAGCGTCATCGCATTGCGCAGCCGCCACGATGCAGGCGTGCCGCCCAGCGCCTCGGGGTAGCCGAGGGCCAGCAGTCCGAGTCCAGCCGCCTGGCGGTACAACTCACGCGGAAACTCGCCGGCAGCGTCCCACTGGCTGACATACGGCGCAATCTCGCGCCGGGCGAACCGTGTGACAGACTCGCGGATATCGGCCAGTGCGTCGAGGTCCAGCGGCGGCGGGTTCATGCTGCAAACCTCAGCAGCACCTGCCCGGTCGCGACCTGCCGGCCGGGCTCAACCTCGACAGCACCGAGAACCGCATCACGCGTGGCACACACCGCGTGTTCCAGCTTCATCGACTCGATCACCAGCAGGGTGTCGCCGCGCCTAACCGTGGCGCCAGCCAGCGCGCTGACGGCAATCACCCTGCCATTGAAGGGCGCACGCAGCTCCAGCGCGCCACCGGCGGCTGCCGGCCCGGCCGCCGGCTCAAAACTCTCGTCTTTCAGCCAGAGCTCGATGGCGCCGACCAGCACATGCCAGCGGCCGTCGGCCACACGGCAGGCCTGCACCTCGCTGCGCAGCCCATCGACCGTGACGACCAGTCGCCCGCTGCCGCCACGCACGCAGCTTGCCGTGTGTCGCTGTGCGCCGGCTGCGATCTCCAGCCATCCCTGGCCGGTTTCCGTGACAGTGAGCGCCAGCAATTGCTCGCCATGCACGAGGCGCAGCGACCTGCCGAAGGGACAGGGCAAGGCCTGTGCTGCGCCTGAGCCGGCGCCAAAGTGAACGGCCAGCGCTGCCGGTAGCAGCACCTGCGCCTGCTGCGCCTGCAGGGCCTGCCGGATGGTGTCGCCCTGCTCGGCCAGGAAGGGAATCAGCGCCCCACCTGCGCGGAACACCGGATGCGCCAGGCAGGCCGCGAGAAAAGCGCGGTTGGTCGGCAAGCCCAGCACCTGCGTACCGGCCAGCGCCGTGATCATCTTCGCGATGGCTTCAGCGCGGCTGGCGCCGTGGACAATCAGTTTGCCGAGCATGGCGTCGTAATGCGGCGTGACCTCGGCGCCGGCCTCCAGCGCGTGATCGAAGCGCGCATGGGCCGGTGCCATGAAGTGCAACACCCGGCCGGTATGCGGCGAAAAGCTCTCGTCTTCAGCGCACAGCCTGACCTCGATGGCATGGCCGCTGAACCTCACCTCATCCTGGCGCAGCGGCAAGGACTCGCCCTGGGCAATACGCAACTGCCACTCCACCAGGTCCAGCCCGGTCAATGCCTCGGTCACCGGGTGCTCCACCTGAAGCCGCGTATTCATCTCCATGAGGAAGAAGTCACCGTTTTCATCGAGCAAAAATTCGACGGTCCCGGCGCCCACATACCCGGCGGCCTGTGCCAGCGCCACTGCGCAGGCGCCCATGCGCGCACGCAGCTCAGCACTAACGGCCGGGCTGGGCGACTCCTCGATCAGTTTCTGGTGCCGGCGCTGCACCGAGCAGTCGCGCTCACCGAGGTGGATGCAATGGCCCCGGGCATCGGCAAAGACCTGCACCTCGACATGGCGCGGCCTCAAGAGCGCGCGTTCCAGCAGCAGCTCGCCGCTGCCGAACGATGAAAGCGCTTCGGAGCGGGCGCTGTCCAGCGCCGCCTGCAAGCCGGCGGCCTGGGTCACCAGCCGCATGCCGCGCCCGCCGCCACCGGCCGTGGCCTTGACCATCAGGGGGTAGCCGATGCTGGCGGCCTCCCGCTGCAGCCGGGCATCCGCTTGGTCGCTGCCCTGGTAACCCGGCAGGCAGGGCACGCCGCGAGCCAGCGCGAGTTGCTTGGCGGCCGCCTTGTTGCCGAGCGCGCGTATGGCCGCCGGCGGTGGCCCGACCCAGACCAGGCCGGCGTCCAGCACCGCCTGTGCAAAGTCGGGGTTTTCGCTCAGGAAGCCATAACCCGGGTGCACCGCGTCCGCACCGCTGGCTTTCGCGGCCGCCAGCAGCTTGTCGATGCGCAGGTAGCTGTCGGCCGATACATTGCCACCCAGGGCCACGGCACTGCCGGCCTCGCGCACATGTGGGGCACCGGCGTCAGCATCCGAATACACCGCCACCGTGGCCATGCCCAGGCGATGCGCAGTGCGCAGGATGCGGCGCGCGATTTCGCCGCGGTTGGCCACCAGCAGGCGGGTGATGGTTGGGGTCCTCATGCGGCCCACCGTGGCTTGCGCTTGCCGGCAAAGGCCGCCAGGCCTTCGGCAGCTTCCGGACTGCGCAAATTTGCTACAAATTTAATAGCCGCTTGCGCAGGCAGGTCATGGTCTGGAGGCTGATTCAGCATGTAAAGCAAAGCCTTGGTGTGGGCCACGGCGGCGGGCGCGGCTCGGCGCAGGGTGCTGATGCGCTGCGCCAGCGCAGCGGGCAGATCGTCCGCAAGTTCGTCCACCAGACCTTGCGCCAGCGCCTGTTGCGCAGAAAGTTTTTCACCGGACAGCAGCATCTGCCGTGCCAGCCTGTCGCCCATGCGCCGGTGCACAAGCGCTGCGATCTGCGCCGGCACCACACCCAGCGTGACTTCCGGCGCGGCAAACACGGCGCGCGGACCGGCCAGCACAAAGTCGCCGCAACACAGCAGGCCCAGCCCGCCGCCCATGGCCGGGCCGTCGGCTGCCACGAGCAGGATTTGCGGCAGGGCGCACAGCTTGCCGAGCAGATGACCGAAGCCTGCATTCATGGCAAGCAGCGGATCGTCCTGCCCGTCAGGCAGGCTCCGGCCGATCGCTTCGGAAAAGCCCGCCAGGCTGCCACCGGCGCAAAAGGCGCCGCCGTTGCCCTGCAACACGACAAAACGCAAGGCCCGGTCCTGCGCGGCGCGCTCACAGGCCAGTGCCAGCGCCGCCACAAGTGGCTCGCTCAGCGCATTGCGCGTGGCCGGGTCGTTCAGCGTCCAGTGCTCGACCTCGCCAGCGCGGTCGATCAGCAATTGGCCGGTCATGGCGCCGTCCATCAGGCCGCCGGCTTGCGGCTTTTGGACAGGCCCATGGTCTTGGCGATGATGCCCATCATCACCTCGTCGGCGCCGCCGCCTATCGAGGCCAGCCGCCCGTCGCGGAACATGCGCGCCACCTTGTTTTCCCAGGTGAAACCCATGCCGCCCCAGAACTGCAAACAGGTATCGGGCACCAGGCGGTTCAGGCGCCCCGCCTTGAGCTTGGCCATGGACGCCAGCTCGGTCACGTCCTGGCCCTGCACATACAGTTCGCAGGCGCGGTAAGTCATGGCGCGCAGGCTTTCGACCTCGGTTTTCATCTCGGCCAGCTTGAACTGCACCCACTGCTGGTCGGCCAGCGTGGCGCCGAAGAGCTTGCGCTCGTGCGCCCATTCCACCGTCCAGTCGATGCAGTTGGAGAGCGACTGGATGCAGCTGGCCGCGCACCAGAGCCGCTCTTCCTGGAACTGCATCATCTGGTACATGAAGCCCGAGCCTTCGGCGCCTATCAGGTAACGTTGCGGCACGCGCACTTCGTCGAAATAAATCAGGCCGGTGTCGCTGGCGTTCATGCCGATTTTTTTGATCTTTTTGCCGACCTCAATGCCCGGGCGCAGCTTGCCCTTCTCGCGCATGGGCACCATCACCAGGCTTTTGTTCTTGTGCTGCGGCCCGTCGCCGGTGTTGACCAGCATGCACATCCAGTCGGCCTGCAGGCTGTTGGTGATCCACATCTTCTGGCCGCTGATCACATAGTCGTCACCGTCCTTGCGCGCATGGCTTTTGATGGAGGCGACGTCGCTGCCGGCCCCCGGCTCGCTGACACCGATGCAGCCCACGCTATCGCCGGTTATCGCCGGGGCCAGGAACTCGCGCTTGAGCTCCTCGCTGCCGAAACGCGCCAGCGCCGGCGTGCACATGTCGGTCTGCACGCCGATGGCCATGGGCACGCCGCCGCAATCGATATGGCCCAGCGCCTCGGCCATGGCCACACCATAGGAGTAGTCCAGACCCGCGCCGCCGAACTCCTCGGGCTTGGTCAGGCCCAGCAGGCCCAGATTGCCGAGTTTCTTGAACACCTCATGCGCCGGGAAAATCTCCGCCGCTTCCCACTCGTCCACATGCGGGTTGATCTCGGCGTCTATGAAACGCTTGAGGGTGTTCTGGATTTCGAGATGCTCGTGGGTGTACTGCATGGGTTTGTCTCCTGAAGGGGGTCACATGCGCGCGACGCCGAACTGCATGGGCCTGAGTTGCCGCGCCTCGGCCTCGGCACACATGGCCAGGCACAACGCCAGCACCGCCCGCGTATCGCGCGGGTCGATCACGCCGTCGTCGAGCAGCAGGCCCGAGGTGTAAAAGGCGTCGGCCTGCGCCTCGAACACGGCGACGATCTTGTCGAACTGGGCCTGCGATTGCGCGGCATCGACAGCGACGCCTTTGCGCGCCATCGCCGCCTCGGTCACGATCTGCATGGTGCGCGCCGCCTGCTCGCCGCCCATGACCGCGGTTTTCGCACTCGGCCAGCTGAACAGGAAACGCGGTGCGTAGCCGCGCCCGCACATGCCGTAGTTGCCGGCACCGAAGGAAGCGCCGCACTGGATGGTGATCTGCGGCACGGTAGCGTTGGTGACCGCCTGGATCATCTTGGAGCCGTGTTTGATCATGCCCGTCTGCTCGCTGTCCTTGCCGACCATGTAGCCCGTGGTGTTCTGCAGGTAGATGAGGGGATGCCCGAGCTGGCACATCATCTGGATGAAATGGGTGGCCTTGTTGGCGCCCGCCACGTCGATGGGGCCGTTGTTGCTGATGATGCCGACCGCATGGCCGCCTATCGCCGCCTGCACGCAGACCGTGGCGGCGCCGTACAAGGCCTTGAAGGGCAGGAAGTCGGAGCCATCAACCAGCCGCGCAATCACCTCCTGCATGTCCACCGGCTGGCGCAGGTCGGCACTCATCAGGCCGAGCAGGTCTTCCGCCGGGTAGAGCGGCTCCTTCCTTGCTACTGAATTGATAGCTGCCTGCGCATGTTCCGTAGGTGCTGGCGCCCTGTTTGACCACGAAGTCCGGGCGACGACCTGGCGCGCCAGGCCCAGCGCCTGGCGGTCGTCCTCGGCCAGCTGCTCGCCCAGGCCGGATACACTGCTGTGCATCTCCGCGCCGCCCAGTTCTTCTTCGGTGGCGACCTCGCCGGTCGCGGCCATCAGCAGCGGCGGTCCGGCCAGGAAGGCGCGCGAGCGATTTCGCACCATGATCACCACATCACTGAGCCCCGGCATGTAGGCCCCGCCCGCCGTGCCGGAGCCATGCTGCACGGTGATCACCGGAATACCCGCCGCCGACAGCCGCGCGAGGTTGCGGAACAGCGCGCCGCCGTGCACAAACCCCTCGACGCGATAACGCATCAGGTTGGCACCGGCGCTTTCGACCAGGTGGATAAAGGGCAACTTGTTCTGCAGCGCGATCTCCTGCACGCGCAGGATTTTTTCCAGCCCCATGGCCTGGATGGCGCCGGCCTCGATGCCCGAGTCGCTGGCGACGATCATGCAGCGCGCGCCTTCGACAACGCCGATCCCCGCTACAACGCCACCCCCAGGCACAGAAAGCTCACTGCCCTTGTGGTCCTGCATGAACCCGGCCAGCGAACACAAAGGCAAATACGGCGTGCCCGGGTCCAGCAGCAGCGCCACCCGTTCACGCGGCAGCAACTGGCCGCGCTTGTCGAACACCGGTTTCGATGAGGCCGAGGCCTGGGCGGCGCGGTCCTCCAGCGCCCGCAGCGCTGCGATGCGCGCCAGCATGGCTTCGCGCCGCTGCATGGCCACCGCGCCCTGCGGATTCCAGGCCGACTGGAAAACCGTCATGACTGCGCCCCGGCGCCGCTCATTTCTGAAACACCTTGGGCGTCGTCGCCAGGTGAAAGCCGTCAAAGGGTTTGACCGCCTCACGCTGTTGCGCCGCGGCATCGGGCAGCCGCATCGGCCAGCCCATGCGCACTTGCGGCCGCGCGCCGTCCACCCGCAGCACGCTGCCGCTGATGAAACTGGCCGCCGGGCTCAGCAAAAACACAATCGCCGCCGAGGTTTCCGCCTCGGTGCCGAAGCGGCCCAGCGGCACGGTGTTGCGCATCTCGCGCAGCATGGCGCCGGCTTCGGGCGGGTAGTGGTCCATGCCGCTGGACGCGATGTAACCGGGCGCCACCGCATTGACCCGCACCCCGCTGTGCGCCCATTCGGCGGCCGCGGTTTCGGTGAAGCTGACCATGCCGGCCCGCGCCGCGCCGCTGTGGCCCATGGACGGCATGGATCCCCAGATGTCGGCCACGATATTGACGATGCTGCCGCCGTGCGCGGCCATGGACTGCAGGTAACACTCGCGCGCCATCAGGAATCCGCCCGTCAGGTTGGTGTTGATGACCGCTTCCCAGCCCTTGGCGCTGATGCTTTCCAGCGGCGCGATGTACTGGCCGCCCGCGTTGTTGACCAGCGCGTCGATCCGGCCCTGCGCGATCACGATGGCCGCGACCGTCGTCTGCACGGCGGCCTCCTGGCGGATGTCGCAGGGGTGGAAACTGGCGCGGCCGCCGGCGGCCACAATCTCCCCGGCCACCTCGTGCAGCTTCTCGAGCTTGCGGCCGATCAGCACCACGTGCGCGCCCAGCGCCGCCAGCTCATGCGCGGTGCAGCGGCCTATGCCGGAGCCACCGCCGGTGACCACCACGATCTTGCCGGCAAACAGGCCGGCACTGAACACGGAACGGTAAGTCATGGGCGGGCTTTCCTTGTGGAGGGCGCGTGATCTTCGCCAATGAAGAGAGCCATCGCCGCATCGGCGAGTTCGTCGAGCGAAGCGCCCTTTTTGGCATCGAACCACTGCACCGACCAGTTCAGCGCGCCGAACATCAGCAGGCGCGCCAGCTTGACCGGGCAACGCAACCGGCCCTGCCGGTGCAGGGCCTGCAACACCGGCTCCCAGACGGCTTCATAGTCGCTTTGCAATTTGGCGAGCACGGCGCGCTGCCGGGCCGTGATGGAGCGCGACTCATACAGCATCACCGGGATGAAGTCACTGCCGGGACCCAGCAGCACGTCGAAGTGGTTGCGCACCAGCACGTGCAGCTGGGCTGCCGCATCGGGCGCGGCCGGCGCAGCAGCTTGCAAGGCCGCGGTCTGGCGCTCGATGGCCGAGCGCATGCCCTCGGCCATCACCGCATGCAGCAACGCGCCCTTGCTCTTGAAGTGATAAAACGGCGACCCGCTGTGCATGCCGACCGCCGTCGCAATATCGCGCGTGCTGGTGCCTTCGAAGCCCTTGCGGCGGAACAGCCGGGCCGCCGCATGGACCAGCTCGACGCGGCGATTGCCGTCGTCGCGCTCGGCAACGGTTTTGCGCGGCCGGCCGCGCGGGCGCTTTTCGGCGACGGCGCCCTGCGCTTCGGCCGCAGGCCTGACACGGGCAGAACGTTTTGACGCGGCGGGTTTGTCCATGGCATGAGACCATACCAAATGCCGATATTTTTAGCAAGCACGTGCTTTGTAAAAATAACCGGTTGACGAGCTGACGATCTTTACACGCCCGGGACTGGCGCTTTGTACGTCGGACACCCGGCAGTCAGACCATGAAGCCTCACCAACCACCGGAGTAGCTCCATGAAATCCACAGCCATTGTCTGCGCCGCCGCCCTCGCGGCCTTGAGCTTCGGCTCGCTGTCCTTCGCGCAGGACTTCGACCGGCGCGGCAGGATTGCCGAGCCGCCACGTTTCGAACAGCGCGGCCCCGCCGGGCATCACATGCACGACGACCACAGCTTCCATGCACGCCAGGCCGAGCGCCGCGCCATGCGCCAGGATCACCGCTTCGAGGCGCGCGGTCCGCAGTTCCACCGCGGCGACCGTTTGCCGTCCCAGTACCGCAGCCAGCGCGGAATGAACGACTGGCAGGCCCGGCACCTGCATGCGCCCGCATACGGCCAGCAATGGGTCCAGGTGGGGGCGGACTACGCGCTGATCGCGATTGCCACCGGTGTGATTGCGCAGCTGGTGTTGAACCGCTGATTTGCAGTCGCCCAGCGGGGACGGGACGAGAACGTCCCCCTCCCCGCTTGTCATCCTGGACTGGATCCGGGATCCATCTTGTGGTTCCTCGTGCCGTGAGGTTCGCCTGCACCTGCTGGCCGGGGGTTGCCCGGCGGCAACTCACTTTCTCTTGCGTCGCCAAGAGAAAGTAAGCAAAGAGAAGGCGACCCGATGGTCCGGGTCCCTCCGCTTCGCTGCGGGCAACCTGCGGTGCTCGCCGAAAACGGGGCCGGGCTCGAACTCGCTTCGCTCAGACAATCGCCCGTCCTGATCCGTTTTCGGCTGCGCTCCTCGGCCCAGC
>JAUXPP010000012.1 GCA_030683705.1 Polaromonas sp.
ACTGGGCACGTTCCGATATATTACTCACCCGTTCGCCACTCTCGAGTATTGCTACTCTACCGTTCGACTTGCATGTGTAAGGCATGCCGCCAGCGTTCAATCTGAGCCAGGATCAAACTCTTTAGTTTAATCACTGCAATAATTTTCAACTCCCCGCATTTGACTGCGGGAAGAAACTCATAAAAACGGAATTGATGAGAAATCTTGACGATTTCACATTTTCTATCTCTATGAGCGTTTATGGTCAGAAGACCTGGTTACAAGTAACCTGGCAATCGCCTTCAAACGCCCATACTTATCGGCTGTAAATTTTTAATGATCCTGACTACTTCAGTCACCGCTTGGCGGCTTCTTTTTCGTCGTTAGCTGTAATCAGCTGAGCCTCGAATTATGACATGTTTTTTAACAACCTGTCAACCCGAAGGGTTTCTTTTTGATCCGCTTGCAAACCTCTTTATCAGAGCAACTTTATTCAAGTTTGTTTGCTTGCCGTAATCAGCAGAGCCTCAAATTATATACCGGTTTTTTCATCCCGGTCAACAAAATTTTTACTTTTTGCCGGCTTGTTGACTGCTTTGCTTGCCTGCCCAGATCTTTGGATCCGGGCCGTGGCTCGCAGCGTTTTCAACTTGCTTTGAGGTTGTTGACTGTGATCAGTCGAGCCTTAGATTCTATACCGGTTTTTTCATTCCAGTCAAACCAAATTCGAAAAAATCTGCTTTTTCTCCGAGACCCTGTCAACTGATGGAGACTTCATTGAAGAGGTCATTCAAGAGCTGAGCCAGCGACTATAGCACGCCTTTTTGCGGGTTCCGAAAACTCGACAAAAGTTTTGCCGGACAGGCACCGCAAGCCCCTCCCACGGGCCAGCCAGACAAGTCACGCCGCCAATGGCAGCACGCGCAATCGCCTCCCCGTCAACGCAAACAGGGCATTGGCCACCGCAGGCGCCAATGGCGGGACACCCGGCTCACCGACACCCCCGGGCGGCCTGGTACTTTCAACAAAATAGGTTTGCACCAGGGGCGTTTGCGCCAGTTGCAGCATGGGCGCATCGGGAAAGTTCTTCTGCTGCACCACCCCCTCGTGGATATCCACCCCCCCATACAGGGCGGCCGTCAATGCAAACACCACCGAACTTTCCATCTGCTGGGCAACGATGCCCGGATTAACCACGGTCCCGCAGTCAATGGCGCACACGACGCGGTGGACACGCGGCTGGCCATTAACCAGCGACACCTCGGCCACCTGGGCGACGATGGAGCCGAAGGATTCATGCAGTGCAATGCCACGCGCCCGCCCCGCCGGCAGGGGGGTGCCCCAGCCCGCCTGGCTGGCCGCCAGTTTCAGCACAGCCAGGTAGCGCGGGGCGCCCTCGAGCAGATGACGTCTCAGGCTCAAGGGGTCCTGGCGGGTTTCATGCGCCAGCTCATCGATAAAACTTTCCGAGAAAAAGGCGTTGTGCGAATGTCCGACGGAGCGCCAGAAGCCCACCGGCACACCTTTTCGCGTGGCCACATGCGACATGTGCTGGCCAGGAAAACCGTAGGGCAGGTCAAACAGGCCCTCGGCCGTGGTTTTGTCGGGGGTATCCACCGGCCCGGCCAGCCCGGGAAGCCCCCGTTCCATCCAGCGCGGAGTGATGGCATCGCCGGCGGAGCGGATACGCAGGCTGACGATGTGGCCGTCGGCATCGAGCGACGCGCGCAGGCGCGCCACCTGCATGGGACGGAAGAAGTCGTGGGTACTGTCCTCCTCACGCGACCAGATCAGTTGCACCGGCCGGCCGCCGCAATCCATCGCGATTCGCACGGCCTGGGCGACGTAGTCCACCTCCAGGCGACGGCCAAACCCGCCGCCCAGCAGGGTGAGCGTCACGCGCACGTTCTCCAGCGGCACCCCCGCGACCCGTGCCGCGATGGCAGCTGCCATCTGCGGCACCTGCGTCGGCACCCACAAGTCAACCTTGCCGCCCCTGACTTGAGCCGTGCAATTCATGGGCTCCAGCGTCGCATGGGCCAGATACGGGGCGCGGTACACGGCCTCGACGCGGCGCGCTGCGGCGGCTTCAGCCTGGTCCGGGTCCCCCCGCTCATGAAACAGGAAACCCTCATCCCCCTGGAGCGCTGCTTCCAGCTCGGCGTCGATCCGGCGCGAGTCCAGCGCCCCGGCGGGCCGCTGTTGCCAGTCGACCGTCACCGCCTGCGCCGCCTGCTGGGCCTGCCACCAGCTTTTGCCGACCACCGCAAAACCAGCGGTGGAGCCCGCATGGGCCGGCAAACGCAGCACACGCTCCACGCCCGACATGGCAAGCGCGGCCGGGATGTCGATGGCGCCAGGCGCGCCGCCCAGCATGGGACATTGGCGGATGGCGGCATACAACATGCCAGGCAGGCGAACATCCAGCCCAAAACGTGCTGTGCCGTCCACCTTGGCCGGGATGTCGCTGCGCGCCGCGCTCTGGCCGATCAGCTTCCAGTCCTTGCGTTCCTTCAACGCGACACTGCCCGGCGGGGTGGCGGCAGCGAACCGGGCCAGCTCGCCATAGTGGGCAAACTTGCCAGAAGGATGCGAGATCACGCCCTCGCGGACAGTGAACTCGGCCACGGGCAACCGCCATTGCAGCGAAGCCGCGCCCAGCAGCGAGGCTCGCGCGGTGGCCGCAGCCGTGCGGAGCACCGTCCAGGCATCGGCAACGCTGCTGGAGCCGCCGGTCGCATTGATGCCCAGCTCGCGCGCCAGCTTGCGCACCACCCATTCCCCGGCCTCGACCTTGAACGGGCGCTGTTCCGCCTCCATGGGGTGGAAAGGCAGGCTGGCCACCAGCATCGCCACGTTGCCGTAAATCGCATCGGCGCCCGCCTGTTCCAGCCGTATGCGCGACAGCGGCAGGTCCAGCTCCTCGGCCGCCAGCATGGCCAGCGCGGTATGGACGCCCTGCCCCATCTCGCTGCGCGGCATGGCCAGCACCACCGCGCCGTCCGGCAAGACCTTGATCCACCCGTTGAGCGCGACTTCGCCCTCGACGGGCGGCCAGAGCCGAGCGGAACCGGTGCGCGAGCGCGGCGGCATCAGGCCCCAGCCCACGATCAGCGCGCCGGCCGCGCCCGCAGCACTGAAGAGCCAGGTCCGGCGTGAGACAGCGCCCCCACGCTTCCCCACTACGTGTGGGTCGCTGCCCCCCAAGGGGGCCTTCGCGCCTTGGGGCGGCCCGGCGTCGCTCATCGCTTCGCTCTCGCCGCGACGACCACCGGCATGGCTGCCGCCCGCTTGATCGCCACGCGGATCCGCTGGTAGGTGCCGCAGCGGCAGATATTGGTCATGGCCGCATCAATGTCGGCGTCGGTCGGTTTCGGCGTCTTTTCAAGCAGGGCCGCCGCCGCCATCAGCATGCCGGACTGGCAATAACCGCATTGCGGCACCTGTTCGGCGATCCAGGCCTGTTGCAGGGCATGCGGCCTGCCGGGACTGCCCAGCGCTTCTATGGTCTGGATGCGTTTGCCGGCCAGTGTGGAGGCCGGCGTCACACAGGAACGAACCGCCTGGCCATCGACCCGGACCGTGCAGGCGCCGCAGGCCGCCACCCCGCAACCGAACTTGGTGCCGGTCATGTCGAGCAGGTCACGCAAGACCCACAACAGCGGCATGGCCGGGTCGGCATCGACCTGGACGAGTTTTCCGTTGATCTGTAAATCCATGGACCTGGCTTCCGGTGTGCTCGGCGGCCCGGGGGAACTGGGCCGCGATTCGGGCTAACTATAGCGACGACGCCCGGACTGCCATAGCCCGGAATCCAGCATGCGAAACGGCGCACCCGGATAATCCCTGACAACATGGCACTAATTACACTTCTTGACGCTCAACTCGCTTTTGGGCACGTCGCCCTGCTGGACCACGCAGATTTTTCCCTGGAAACCGGCCAGCGCATCGGCCTGATCGGACGCAACGGCACGGGCAAATCCTCGCTGCTCAAAATCCTCGCCGGACTGGAAAAACCCGATGACGGCACGCAGCAGCTGCAGCAGAACCTGCGCATCGCCTACGTCCCGCAGGAGCCCAGCCTGGACCCGCATGCTACGGTTTTCATAGCTGCCAGCGCAGGTCTGGCAAGGACCAGGCATGTGGTGGAGCAATACCTGGCGGCTGACGAACACACCGACCTGGACGCCCTGCAGTCGGAAATCGAGGCGCTGGACGGCTGGAACTGGGAGCAGCGCGTCGAGGAAACCCTGCACCGCCTGCACCTGGACAAGGACGCCATCGTCGGCTCGCTCTCGGGCGGCACCAAAAAACGCGTGGCACTGGCCCAGGCGCTGGTCGCCAAGCCCGATGTGCTGCTGCTCGACGAGCCGACCAACCACCTGGACCTCGATTCCATCGCCTGGCTGGAAGAATTGCTGGTCAACTTCAACGGCAGCATCATCACCATCACCCATGACCGCGCCTTTCTGGACCAGGTCGCCACGGCGATCGTCGAGCTGGACCGCGGCAAGCTGCTGAGTTATCCCGGCAACTTTGCCCAGTACCTGATTCAGAAAGAAGAGCAGATGGCCCAGGAAGCGGTCATCAACGCCAAGGCCGACAAGCTGCTGGCGCAGGAAGAAATCTGGATCCGCAAGGGCGTGGAAGCGCGCCGCACCCGCAGCGTGGCGCGGATTGGCCGGCTCGAAGCCCTGCGCGACAACCGTGCGGCCCGGCGTGATGCCGTCGGCCGCGTCAACCTCGATGTCTCCAGCGGCGAGAAAAGCGGCAAGATCGTCGCCGAACTCACCGACGTGAGTAAAAGCTTCGGCCATCCGGGCAGCGAAAAAATCATCGTCAACAAGTTCACCGGCACCCTGCTGCGTGGCGACAAGGTCGGCCTGCTGGGCCCGAACGGCGCCGGCAAGACCACGCTGCTCAAGCTGATCCTGGGCGAGCTGCAACCCGACGTGACGAATCCGCCCGGCAAGATCCGCCAGGGCGCGAACCTGCAGGTGGCCTATTTCGACCAGATGCGCGACAGCCTGGACCTGGACGCCACGCTGGAAGACTTCATCAGCCCTGGCAGCGAGTGGGTCGAGATCAACGGCCAGAAAAAACACGTCAAGAGTTACCTGACCGACTTCCTGTTCTCGCCGGCGCGCGCCAATTCGCCGGTGCGCACGCTGTCCGGAGGCGAGCGCAACCGCCTGCTGCTGGCGCGCCTGTTCGCCCGGCCCGCCAACGTGCTGGTGCTGGACGAGCCGACCAATGACCTGGACATCGACACGCTGGAACTGCTGGAAGACCTGCTGCAAAACTACGAAGGCACGGTGTTCCTGGTCAGCCATGACCGGCGTTTCCTCGACAACGTGGTCACCAGCACCATCGCCTACGAAGGCACGCCGGAGAACCCGGGCTTCTGGCGCGAGTACGAAGGCGGCGTGACGGACTGGCTGACGCAGTCCAAACGCGCGGCCCAGCTGGCTGGTAGCGGCAAACCCGCCGCCACCGCCTCCAGCACCAAAAATTCAGGCAAAAACACGCCCCAGCCCACGAAGGACGCGCGTGAGGCGCTATCAAAAAAGAAGCTGAGTTACAAGGAGCAGCGTGAACTCGACGGCCTGCCGGCGCTGATCCAGCAGCTCGAGTCGCAGCAGAAAGCGATTGCGCAGGAGCTGTTCGATGGCACGCTCTACACCAGCAATGCCAAACGCGCGGCAGAACTCAACGCGCGCAACAGCAAGCTCGAGGAAGAACTGATGGATGCGCTGCAGCGCTGGGAAACGCTGTCGGGCTAGGCCGGGACGGTCGGAGCCAGTCGGGGCAGACGCCTACAAGATATTGGGCAAGTGTCGGTCGGGGTCAGGGCCCGCCGAAACAGCTGCTTACGTTACAGTGGCTGCAACTCCAAAGCCCCCCATGAACCTGTGTGCGCCGCCCTCTGCCAGCCTGACTTCCACCGCCTGGCGCTGGCTCGCCCTTCTGACGCTGGCAGCCTGGCTGACCGGCTGCGCCTCGCTGCCCAGCGAGGTCGACCGGCCGGTGTCCACCGCGCTGGCCAATCCCGAGCAGACCCGCATCGGCCTTGCGGTGCAGCAACGCGCCGCCAGGGCCGGCACCCGCAATGACTCGGGGTTTGCGCTGGTCAACAGCGCCGAACTGGCCTTTACCAGCCGCATGGCCCTGATCAACGCCGCGCAGAAAACCCTGGACATCCAGTACTACGCGATCCATGCCGACGAAACCACCGACCGCATGTTCGACGCCCTGCGCGCTGCGGCCGCACGCGGCGTGCGCATCCGCATCCTGCTCGACGACTTCAACACCGCCGGCAAAAACGCCCAGGTGCTGAAGATCGCCTTCGAGCCCAACATCGAACTGCGCCTCTTCAACCCGCTGCCGGGCAATCGCCGCTCGCTGTTTTTCCGCATCCTGGGCTCGCTCAAGGATGTGGACCGCATGCAGCGGCGCATGCACAACAAGATTTTTGTCGCCGATAACGCGGTGGCCATCACCGGCGGCCGCAACCTCGGCGAAACCTATTTCGGCCAGGGCGAGGGCACCAACTTCATCGATGCCGACATCCTGGCCGCCGGCCGCATTGCGCGCGAACTCTCGCGCAGCTTCGACCTGTACTGGAACAACCCGCTGGCCTACCCGGTGCAGTCGCTGATGACGCAGGATGAGATCGAGAAGATCAAGCCCCCGCCCGTGCCCAAAACCGCAGCCCCGCAGGACGCTGCCGCAGGACCGGGCGCCGCTGGTGCCGGCACCGCCAGCGTTGCCACCGCGCCGGCATCCGCCAGGCCGGCCGGCGTGCGCACCACCACCGCGCCCGACGGCACGGTCAGCGTGATCGAACCGCTGCCCGACAGCACCAACCTGGCCCTGCTCGACTGGACCTGGGCCCCGGCGGTGCTGCTGGTGGACAAGCCCTCCAAGATTGCCGCCGACGCCGACGACGTGCAGCAGGCGCAGGACACCACTGTCGACGGCCTGCTGCAACTGATGTCCCAGGCCAGCGATGACCTGCTGATCGTGTCGCCCTACTTCGTGCCGGGGCGGCGCATGATGGACCAGTTCACGGCGATCCGGCAAAAAGGCGTGCGTATCCGCGTGCTGACCAACTCGCTGGCGTCCAACGACGCGCCCGCCGCGCATGTCGGCTACGCCCGCTATCGCAGGGAACTGCTGGCCCTGGGCATTGAAATCCATGAAATGCGCGCCGAGCAGGAGGGTACGCTGACCAGTTTCGGTTCCACCGGCAGTTCCGGTTCGGCCGGCGGATCGCGGGCCAGCCTGCACTCCAAGATGGTGGTGCTGGACCGCAGCCTGCTGGTGATCGGTTCGATGAACCTGGACCTGCGCTCGCAACTGCAGAACACCGAGGTCGCGCTGGCGATCCGCAGCCCCAAGCTCGCCAACGAGACCATCGCGCTGATCGAACCGGCGATGGCGCGCGGCGCCTACAAGGTCGAGCTGGAGGACGGGCTGCTGGTCTGGCGCGCGCCCCAGGGCTCAGGCCTGAAAGATGCACGGACCGAGCCCGACGCCAGCGCCGGGCTCAAACTGATGCTCAAGCTGATCGGCCCTTTCGCGCCCGAAGAGATGCTCTGAGCCCGGGCCCTTCCCGCATCGGGAGGCCTTTTGCCCTACAGCACACGCGGCACGCGCGCGCCTGTCCTGCGCGCACGGCCTGCTGGCGGAGCAGCCTTGTCCGCCGGCCGGCGTTGCCCAACAATGCCTGACCACGCCTTGCCGCCTTTCCCTGCCTTCTGCCGGCGCGGGTCTCCCGTCCACCATGCGTCTGAGCTCAAGCTTGAAGATCACCACGCCAGTCCTGCTGCTGGCCGGCGTGCTGCTGGGCCTCTGCGCCTGGCAGTTCGGCTGGCAGTCACCCTGGCGCTTTGATCTCGCGTGGGACGAAGAGGTCCGCCTGCACGACCAGCGCATCATCCTCGTGCACATGCGGCGCAGTTATGAAAGCAAGAGCCTGCTGTCGCGGGCAGACAGCGTGCGCGTGGCGACCTGGATCAGCTTCGACGCCGGCCCGCCTTTCGGCCGCTTCAGCCACCGCTTCGCGCCGGAAGACGTGGCCCTGATCGACCAGCACCAGCAAGTCTGGTACTTTGGAGCCGCGCCAGCCGCCACAGACCTGCGCGCGGGTGAGCGAACGCCGGGCTTCTGGACGCTGCAGCCTGGACAATCGCTGCGGCAAGCAGCGCCAGCTGAAAAGTTGCCCGAGGCCTTGACCCGCTGGAACGTGATTCCCGCCACCCCGGACGCCGCAGGGCTGGCGAAGTTCGCCAACACCCGGCTCACGCTGGAGCAGAAGATGCGCCACTGGGCCGCCCATCCCCGCGCCGACGGCGAGGAGGTGATACGGCTGGGGCCCCCAAGCGGGACATCTCCCGCGCAGAAGTGACGCCCTGTTTGCTATTTATTTCATAGCTGCTGACGCTCGTCAACAAAGGGCTGGAGGCCAAAACAGCATGGGATCCGGGGTAACGCTCACTCCGGCGAAATACCCGCCGCTTTGATGATGCGGCCCCATTTCTGCGATTCCGCCGCCTGGAACTTGCCCAGCTCTTCCGGCGTGGTGGTGAACAGCTCGGTACCGCTGGCCTCGTAGAAACCCGTGCGCGCCGCGTCGCTACGCGCGGCCCTGACCAGCAATTCGTTCAGGCGTTTGACCACGGCCGGCGGCGTGCCGGCCGGCGCATAGGCCGCGAACCAGAAGCCCATCTCGTAACCCGGCACACCGGACTCGGCCATGGTCGGCACCTCGGGCACCAGCGGCGAACGTTTGGCACTGGACATGCCCAGAGCCTTGAGCTTGCCGGCCTTGACCTGCGGCAGGCCGGTCGCCGTGTCAGTGATCATCATGTGGATCTGCCCGCCCAGCAGGTCGGTGATCGCCAGCGGGTTGCTTTTGTAGGGCACATGCAGCAGCTTGATGTCGGCCATCTGCTGCAGCAGCTCACCGGCCATGCGGCTTGATGAGCTGCCGCTGCCGAAGCTGTACTTGCCCGGCTCCTTTTTCGCCAGCGCAATGAAGTCGGCCACGTTTTTTGCCGGCATGCTGGGGCTGACCACCATGATCTGCCCGCCCTTGCCCAGGCCGGTCAGCGGCACGAAGTCCTTCACCGGGTCATAGGGAATTTTCTTGAACAGGTGTTCGTTGGCCGCATGCGTGGTGTTGGTGGTGATGAGCACGGTGTAACCATCCGCCGGCGCCCTGGCCACCAGCTGCGAGGCGATGAAACCGCTGGCGCCGCCCTTGTTGTCGACCACCACGGCCTGCTTGGTCTCGGCCGCCACGGCCTGGCCAATCGCGCGGGCAATCTGGTCGGTGGCGCTGCCGGCCGCGAAGGGCACCACAAAAGTGATCGGTTTTTCGGGAAAGGCCTGGGCGCGCAGCAGCGCGGGCGCAAAAGCCAGACCGGCAGCGAGGGCCAGCAGCAGGGGGCGGTGTCTTGTTTTCATGAATGTCTCCTTGGGGTGGTTTGAAATCGGAATCGGTGATCAGGTGCCGGACGGCCCTCTGAGCAGCGGCACCAGCGCGGCGGGAATCTGCACCGGCAGGTCCAGCAGCCAGAAGGACAGCGCCTTGCCGTGGGTGTCGAGATTCAGCGCGTCATTGACGCCGCCGTCGAGCACGCCGTCGAGCACAAAATTCATGGCCTGCAGCCCCGGCAGCAGGTAACGCCGCAACTGCGTGGGCCGGCGGTGCGCGAAATGCGCCGCCACGGCGGCTTCGCTCAGTTGTTCCACCAGCAGCGGGTACAGCGCCGCATCCCAGGCGATCACACTGATGTTGGAGCGGTTGCCCTTGTCGCCGGTCCGCCCATGGGCAGCCTGGTACAGCGGCACGGTCACCATGGCGGCGCTCATTGCACATCCTCCAGCATGTCGAAGCGCGCTGGCACGGCTTCGCGCGGCACCAGGCAGGACAGGGTGTTGAGCCGCGGGGTCAGGCTGGTGCGCACACCGCCGCCGCCGGCCGGGCCGCAGCAATACAGCGCGGTCACCTCGCGGCCCAGGCGTTCTGCCTCGGTGCGATCCGTATGGGTGGCAGCCACGCGCAGGCGCACATCGCGCGCATCCCCGGCCGGCGTGGCCGCCAGCAGTGCACCGCCGTCGTCGCCCATGATGCTGAGCGCGCCTATCAGGTCCACCCGCAGCTGCAGGGCCGGCAGGCGCCGGCGCAACACGTCGGCGGCCAGCCGGGCGCGCGCTTCCGCACGCGGGCCGGCATAGGAAATTTCGCCCTCGGCCAGCCAGCCGCCCTCATGGCAGACATTGACCTTGAGGCTGGCCGGCCGCGCATGGCCACGCACGCCGCGCAGGGCCACGCGGTCCGGCGCCAGCTGGGTGAGTTGCGCCGCGCTGATGTCGGCCACCACATCGGGCGTCAGGTAGGCCGCGGGGTCGTGCACCTCGTACAGCAGCTGCTCGGTGACACCGGCCAGGCTCACGCAGCCGCCAGTGCCGTCAGCCTTGCCGATCACGCAGCCGCCTTCACGGTCGATCTCGGCAATCGGGTAACCCACCGCATGCAGGTCCGGCACCTCCTTGTAGCCTGGGTCGGCGAAGTAGCCGCCGCAGACCTGGGCGCCACATTCGAGCAAGTGCCCGGCCATGGTGGCGCGCGCCAGCCGGTCCCAGTCGTCGGCGCGCCAGCCGAAATGGGACATCGCCGGGCCGACTGTCAGCGACGGGTCGGCCACGCGGCCCGCCACCACGATTTGCGCGCCGGCATCCAGCGCGGCCGCAATGGCTTCGGCACCGACATAGGCGTTGGCGCTGACCAGGCGGATCCTGTCCACGGCATCACCGAGTTCCGCGCGCAACAAGGCGCGGTGCGCCGGGTCCGACAGGTCGTCGCCGCCGATCACGGCAATGCGCGGTGCCGGCAGGCCGAGCTCGTGCGCCATAGCCTGGATGTGCCGCGCCGCAGCCAGCGGGTTCGCCGCACCGAAATTGCTCACGATGCGGATACCGTGTTGCAGGCAGCGCGCCAGCACCGGCCGCAGCATCTCATCGAGCAAGGGCTCGAAGCCGGCCGCGGGGTCGGCGCGGCGGCGCAGCTGCGCCAGCGCCAGCGTGCGTTCGGCCAGGGTCTCGAAAATCAGAAAGGCCGGCCCGCCGCGCGTGACCAGTGTGTCCACCACCGCCACGGCGGCGTCGACGCGGTCGCCCGAAAATCCGGCGGCGCAGCCGATCAGCAAGGGGGAAGAGGCGGGGGTGGTCATGGCAGAGGTGCAGGCTGGCCCGAATCTAGGCGCACACTGTCTATTTGTAAAATCGAAATTTCGTATTGATTCACTTGAAAGGCAGATCAATGCCCGCAGGCCCCGACCGGCGCAACCCCAACCTCTCGACGCGGCAGCTGCGTGCCTTCCTGGCGCTGGCCGAGCAGCGCAGCTTCACGCGTGCCGCCACGGCCTGCCATCTGTCCCAACCGGCTTTCAGTGCGCTGATCCGCACGCTGGAGACCGAGCTGGGCACGCGGCTGTTCGACCGCGACACGCGCAGCGTGCAGCTGACACCCGAAGGCCGCCTGTTCGAGCCCTCGGCGCGCCAGCTGATCGGCGACGTCGGCGCGGCGCTCAGCGACCTGGGCGACCATGTGGAAGGCCGCAAGGGCCGCGTGCATGTCGCCGCCCTGCCTTCGCTGGCGGCGGGCTGGCTGCCGGCAATTTTTGCGGAATTCATGAAAAGCTCGCCGGGCATTGCGCTGAACCTCAGCGACCTGCTGTCGGACCCCTGCATCGCGCTGGTGCGCAGCGGCAAGGCCGACTTCGCCCTGGCCTCGACCGGCGCCGGACACGCCGGCCTGAGCTTCGAGCTGCTCTGCACCGACCGCTTTTACCTGGTCTGCCGCAAGGACCACCCGCTGGCTGGCGAAAAAACACTGACCCTCAAGAAGCTGGTGCCCTATCCGTTTATCCACATGTCACGCAACAGCAGCGTGCGCCAGGCGCTGGACGCGGCCCTGCATCCGCTGCAAACGCAAACCCTGCTCGAAGTCGACCAGCTCGCCACCGTGACCGGCATGGTCGAAGCGGGTCTCGGCATCAGCATCGTGCCGGCGCTCACGCTGTTCCACTTCGAGCGCAAAAACCTGGTGACACGTCCGCTGGCGATTGCCAGCCTGACCCGCAGGATTTATGTGGTGCGCCGGGCGCAGGAGAGTTTGTCGGTCGCCGCGCAAGCCTTGCACGACCTGATTGTTCTGCGAATGCGGGGATAGGCCAGGGGCTTGTCACTGGATTCGCTTTCCCCCTTGCATGGTGAGCTTTAGCCGATAGCGCTTGCGTCACGCAGCGACGGTGGTTCGCCTTTGACAGTAGGCGCAACTCCCCACTCCCAACCCCCCGCCCTTCCCTCGCCCCGCTGGGCGAGAGAAGGGAGCCTCATGTGGCCGCGTGTGCTGCACTCGCGTGCAAACATGACGGCCTCTTGGGATTCCCGCAGAAGAAGCGCTGCGCGCTTCTTCTGCTCCAGATTTTTGACTTCGGTATTCGTGTGTTTGTCTTTTTCTCCACCACCCGTCGAGCTGGGCCGAGGAGCGCAGACAAAAGCGGATCAGGGATCGCGATTGTCTGAGCCGAAGGCGAGTTCGAGCGAGGCCCCGCTTTTGTCGAGCACCGCAGGTTGCCCCGGAGCGCAGCGCAGGGGACCCAGACCATCGGGTCGCCTTTTCTTTGGTGACTTTCTTTTGGCGAAGCAAAAGAAAGTTACTTGCCGCCGGGCAACCCCCGGCCAACAGGCACTGGCACGCCTCAAGGCAAGAGGAAGCAAAAAAAAATGGATCCCGAATCACATCCGGGATGACTTCTCCGGAGCGTGGTTCGCTATAAATTCTATAGCTGCTTACGCACGCAGCATATGGGCAAACCGCCGATTTGTTCAGTACCCCGAATGACTTGCGGCGCCAAGCGGCATTACAACAATGCCGCCGGCTCTTCGCTGGCCAGCACGTCCTGGGCCCAGCGCTGCAGCTTGACGGTGTCGGCGCGCAGCACCTGCTGTTTGACGGCCAGGATTTGCGAGGGGTGCATGGAGAAGGTGCGCAGGCCCATGCCCAGCAGCAGGCGGGTCATGCCGGTGTCACCGGCCATCTCGCCGCAGACGCTGACACCCTTGCCCTGCGCGTTGCATTCGGCAATCGTGTCGGCGATCAGGCGCAGCACCGCCGGGTGGCAGGGGTCGTACAGGTGCGCGACCGATTCGTCGGCGCGGTCTATCGCCAGCGTGTACTGGATCAGGTCGTTGGTGCCTATCGACAAAAAGTCGAAGTACTTGAGGAACAGCTTGAGCGTCAGCGCGGCGGCGGGAATCTCTATCATCGCGCCCAGCTTGACCGGCCCGTAGGTGATGCCCTTGTTGTCGAGCTCGGCCCGCGCGAAGTCCAGCAGCGACAGCGTGTGGCGGATCTCGCTGCCGTGCGCCAGCATGGGCACCAGCAGGTTCACCGGGCCATGTGCGGCGGCGCGCAGGATGGCGCGCAACTGCGTGAGGAACATCGGCGGGTCGGCCAGGCTCCAGCGGATCGCGCGCAGTCCCAGCGCCGGATTGAGCTGGCCGTCCTGGGTGCGGCCGGCCAGCTTGTCGATCGGCTTGTCCGAGCCGATGTCCACCGTGCGTATCGTCACCGGCAGGCCGTTCATGCCCTCGACCGCCTTGCGGTAGGCCAGGTACTGCTCCTGCTCGTCGGGCAGCTTGCTGCGGCCCATGAACAAAAACTCGCTGCGGAACAGCCCCACGCCCTGCGCGCCCACGCTGACGGCGCCGGCGGTGTCGTCGGGCATCTCGATGTTGGCCAGCAGTTCGACCTTCTGGCCGTCCAGCGTCAGCGCCGGGGTGTTGATCAGGCGGTTCAGGCGCTGGCGCTCGAGCTCGCCCTGGCGCTGCTTGAAGCCGTATTCGGCCAGGATGATGGGCGAGGGATCGACGATCAGCACGCCGGCATCGCCGTCGATGATGACCCAGTCGTCCTGCTCGATCAGCTGGCTGGCGCTGCGCGCACCGACCACCGCCGGGATGTCCAGGCTGCGCGCGACGATGGCGGTGTGCGAGGTGCGGCCGCCGACGTCGGTGGCAAAACCGACAAACAGGCTTTGCTTGAACTGCAGCATGTCGGCCGGCGAGATGTCGTGCGCCACCAGCACCAGCGGCACGTCCATGGTGTCGTCCAGCAGCAGGTCCTGCTGGCGCGGCGCGCGGCCGGCCGGCGGCGGCGCGGCGGGCAGCACCGGCGAGCCCACACCTTTCATGAAGCCCAGGATGCGTTCGACCACCTGCTCGAGGTCGGCCTTGCGCTCGCGCAGGTACTCGTCCTCCATGTCGTCGAACTGCCGCGCGATGATTTCGTACTGCGTGGTCAGCGCCCACTCGGCGTTGTAGAGCCGGTCCTTGATCCAGTGCTTGACGCCGCTGATGAGCTGTTCGTCCTGCAGCAGCATCAGGTGCACGTCGAGCAGCGCCGACAGCTCATGCGGCGCGTCCTTGGGCAGGTCGCGCTGCACCCGCGCGATTTCTTCGGACACCGCATCGCGGGCCACCCGCAGGCGCTGGATCTCTTCAGCGGTTTTGGTGGCGTCGATGAAGTAGTGCGCCACATCGGCCCGGCTGGAAGCCACCAGCACGGCCCGCCCGATGGCGATGCCGCGTGAGACTGCCAGACCGTGGACGCTGAATGTCATGCCTTGATGCCCTCGTCACATGCTTTTCGCGGAACGGGCATCGAGCCCGATCCGCGAGTGAATGAAACCCTGGTCGATCCCGCCTTGCGGGGCCCTCGCCCTTCGGGTTTCATTCACCCTCCCCGAACTTGTCTGCGATGAGGGCAAGGATCGCAGTCATCGCCTGCTGCTCATCGGCGCCGTCGGTTTCGATCTCGACCGTGCTTCCCAGGCCGGCGGCCAGCATCATCACGCCCATGATGCTTTTGGCGTTGACGCGGCGCTCACCCTTGGCCATCCACACCTCGCAGGCAAAACTGCCGGCGAGTTTGGTGAGCTTGGCGGAAGCGCGGGCGTGCAGGCCCAGTTTATTGCTGATGGTCGTGCTGTTCTTTATCATGATTCCTGCGAGCCTGGTTCTGCGGTGCGGTGATCGCCACCTGCATCACACCCTGTGTTCCCCCCATCACCGCGCGTGCCACCAGCGCATCCAGCGCTTCGTGCCGGTAGGACACCGTGCGCAGCAGCATCGGCAAATTGACGCCGGTGATCAGCTTGGAGCGCACCCCGTCCACCAGCTTTTGCGCCACGTTGCAGGGCGTCGCGCCGAACACGTCGGCCAGCACCAGCACATGCGAGGTGCCGAGCTGGCTGAACACGATACGGGCCTGCGCCAGGGTTTCTTCGGGCGGCATGTTGGGCTGAACGTCCAGCGCCACCACACCCGCCGGGTTTTCCGGGAAGACATGCAGCACGCATTGCCGCAGGGCCGAAGCCAGGGGCGCGTGGGCGATGATGAGAATGCCGTTCATTGCGGGGAATTATCAGCGCTCACACTGAGGAAATAGGCATATGAGGCGATACAACAACACAAAAACACCGAGAAGGCGGCCTGGAAGCTGGCCACTTCCCCCAGCCCCGCCGCCCTGAAAGCATCGATCAGCAGGCCGATGCCCCACTGCACCACAAACACGCCCGAGAAAATCACCAGGTTGTAGGCCGACAGCGCGCGCCCCGCCAACGAGGCGTGAAAAGCCATGCCGACCGCCGGCTGCGCCAGGCTCATGGCGCTGCAGCTCATGCAGAACAGGGCCCAGCCTAACCAGCCGGTCGCCGGGCCCGCCCATATATTGAAGGCCAGCACCGCGATGCTCAGCGGCACACCCCAGGCCACCAGCCGCGTGGCATGCCAGCCATGCCGCACCAGCCAGGGATTGACCATGCCCCAGGTCCAGAAGGTCACCAGCATGGTGGCGTTGATATAAAACAGGCCGGTGGCCGACTCCAGCGGGGTGTAACCAGCCACCCGCAGCATCCAGGGGCCGGCCCACAGCGTCTGCACCGCCACCAGCCCGCCGTAGTTGAAAAAAGCCAGTGGCGTCATCTTCTGGAAATAGCGGTTGCGCAGCACGTCGGCGTAACGGCCGGGCGGCGCATCGGCAAGCGTCACTTCCGGTGTGGCCGAACGCAGCGAAGGGCCGCCCCGAGCAAGTTCAGCCCCCTCGGGGGGCAGCGACGACACGTCAGTGCGGAGCGTGGGGGCCATATCCCAATGCGGTACTACCCAGGCGATACATGCCATGGAAAGAAGGATGAGCGCCGCCAGGATCCAGAACAAGGCACGCCAGCCGGTCAGCGGCATCAGCCACTGCACCGGCAAGGTGGAGGCCAGCATGCCCAGCGAGGCGGTCATCAGCATCCAGGAGTTGGCGCGCAGCAGCGCGGCCGGCTCCAGCCAGCGCCGGTAGCCGGTCAGCGGCGCCATCAGGCAGGCGCTGACCCCCATGCCCAGCACCACCCGCGCCGCCAGCAGGCCGCTGAAACTGGTGGCCATGGAAAACGCCAGGCTGCCCAGCACAGACAGGCCCAGAAACCAGAGGATCACCTGTTTCGGGCCATGGCGGTCCAGCCAGGCGCCCAGCGGCAGCTGCATGGCCGCAAAGCCGAGGAAATACCCGCCCGCCAGCAGGCCAAGATCTCGCGCCTGCAGCGAGAACTCCTGCGTCAGCACCGGCGACAGGGTGGCCGTGATGGCCCGCACCAGGGCCGAGCAGAAGTAGGCCGCGGCAAATGCCAGGAAAACAATGACAGCGGTCTTTTTGTTGAGGTAGCCGGCGCTGTCGGCCTGCGCCGCCGTCATGAGCCCGGCTCGAACTTGAGGCTGGAGAAATAGGTCTCGGCCACCTCGGCATTGATCACACCGGCATACAGCACCACCTGGAACAGCTGCGAGCCGCGCGAGAAATAGGCCGCCTGCCCGGCCACGGTCCGGCCGTCGGCGCGCTGGCCGCTGGATTTGACCAGCCGGGCCGGCGCGCCGGTGGCCATGCCGGGCGGGCGGAAAGACGCGACCTGGGTGGCGCCGGCGCCCGTGCCCACCGGGCCGGCCTTCATGTTGGCCAGGGTCAGCGCCTGCCACTGGGCCAGCACCGCCTCGGCCCGGGTCGCATCCCCGATGTCGGCCACCGCCACCGCAAAGGTCGCGTCGCCGGCATCGCAACCCAGCATGCGCAGGGGCACCGGCTGGCCGCCCAGGGGCACGGTTTTTTCGGCCTTGTCGGGTTTGCAGGGCAGCAGCAGGCTCAGGGCGGTGTTGTCCGGCCGGACTTCGCGCCAGTTGAAGGTCGGGTTGCAGGCGGCCAGTGCCAGCAGGGCGCCGGCCAGCCAGACCGGCCGCGGAAGATAACTCATAAGCATGCATGGCACTTTACAGGGATTTGTGCGCCAGACTGGGCAGGGAAACCGGCCTTGCCAGGACTTTGCACCGCTTTGGCGCACGGTCGCCAACCCGGCTCGCACCAATCTGGGCACGCGGCTTGCTTGGGGTGCTGCATGTCTTCTGCCCAGCGCCACCCCTCTGCCCCGCCGGCCCTGCAGCCTGCCAGCTACCTGCCGGGCGCCGATCAGCCGGTCTGGCGCGACAAACTGTCGCAGCTGCTGGAATCCACCGGTGAAGGCATTTTCGGCATCGACATGCACGGTAGCTGCACCTTCATCAACCGCGCCGGCGCCGAACAGCTCGGTTTTGCGCCCGACGAAGTGCTGGGCAAAAACATGCACGAGCTGGCCCACCACAGCCATGCCGACGGCGCCCACTACCCCGAACAGCTGTGCCCGATCTTCAACGCCTTCCGCATGGCGCTGCCCTGCCGCATCGACACCGAGCTATTCTGGCGCCGCGACGGCAGCGCGTTTGCGGTCGAATATTCGTCCTACCCCATCGTTGACGGCGGTGTGGTGCAGGGCGCGGTGGTCACTTTTGTCGACATTTCGGCGCGCAAGCGGGCCGAGGAAGCGCTGCGCCACGCCAATGACGTGCTGGAGCAGCGCGTCAGTGAGCGCACACAGGCGCTGTCGGAGGCGCTGCAGCAACTGCGCGAACTCTCGGCCTACACCCACACCGTGCGCGAGGAAGAGCGCACCCGCATCGCGCGCGAGGTGCACGACGAGCTCGGCAGCCTGCTGGTGGCGCTGAAGATGGACGTCGGCTGGCTCGACAAACGCCTGGGCGAGCAGCAGCAGCGCGAGCCGGTGGCAGCCCAGCTGATGCGCGACACCATGCGCCACAAATGCCAGAACATGGGCCGGCTGATCGAAGCCGCGGTGGACAACGTGGGCCGCATCATCACCGACCTGCGCCCCAGCATCCTCGACCACCAGGGCCTGTGGGCCGCGCTGGACTGGCAGGCGCACGAGTTTGTGCAGTCGGCCGAACTGACGCTGGACTGGCAGATGGACGTGGAGCAGGCCGTGCCGCTGCCCGAGCCCTCGGCGATGGCGATCTTCCGCATCTTCCAGGAGATGCTCAGCAACGTCGGCCGCCACGCCCAGGCCAGCCACCTCGCCATCACCATCCGGGCGACGGCCGGCGAGATCAGCATCCGCATGCAGGACAACGGCCGGGGGGCCGCGCCCGAAGCCTTCGAGGCGGCCAATGCCTACGGCGTGATGGGCATGCGCGAACGCGCGCGGCACCTCGGTGGCAGCCTGGAAATTTCAAGCCAAATCGGCCTTGGCGCCACATTCCACCTGCGTATCCAGCTCCCAAAACCATAGCAAGGCAGCACCATGGCCCCACTCAACATCCTGATCGGCGACGACCACCGCATCGTGCGCGAAGGCCTCAAACAGGTGCTGGCCGACGCGCCCGACATCGCCGTCGTGGCAGAGGCCGAGACCGGCCCCGACATCCTCGCCAAAGTCGAGGCGCTGGGCGGCCACGCCGGGCTGGCTGCCGTGCTGCTCGACATCGCGCTACCGGGCCGCGACGGCATGGACGTGCTGCAGGCCCTCAAAAAAGCCTGGCCACAGTTGCCGGTATTGATGCTCAGCACCTACCCCGAAAAGCAGTACGCGGTGCGCTGCATCAAGCTGGGCGCCGCCGGCTACCTCAACAAAAGCGCCAACCCCGACGACATGATTGCCGCGGTGCGCAAAGTCGCCGGCGGCGGCATGTATGTCTCGGCCGTCACCGCCGAAGCACTGGCCAGCGCGGTCGGCGGCAGCGCCGGGCGCAGCGGGGCGGAAGCCCTGTCGCACCGCGAACACCAGGTGTTCCGCCTGCTGACGGCGGGCAAATCGGTCGGCGAGATCGGCACGCAACTGGGCCTGGCGTCCAACACCGTCAGCACCTACCGGCTGCGCATCCTCGAAAAAACCGGCACCAAAAACGACGTGGAACTGGCGCTGTATGCCGAGCGCCACGCCAGGACGCCGGCCGGCGCCTGAGGGCGGGGGTTTCGTGCGGCGCTGTCCTACGGCCGCTTGGGTGGTGGCTGCTTAACAAGCTGCGGGCGATGCGCCATGCTGGTTGCAGCCGGCGCCGCCGCCTGACAACCAGCACCCCCAAGGAGAACTTTCATGACCACAGTCACCGACGTGATGACCCGCAATGTGCGGACCCTCAGCCCCAGCAGCACCATTGCCGACGCCGCCATGGCCATGGAGGAACTGGATGTGGGCGTGATCCCCGTGTGTGAGGGCGACAAGCTGCTCGGCCTGGTGACCGACCGCGACATCGTGGTGCGCGCCGTCGCGCAGGGCCTGGGCGGTGACACGCCACTGAGCAAGGTGATGAGCACCGACATCCGCAGCGCGCGCGCAGACGACGACCTGGACACCGTGCTCGCCGACATGGCGTCCAGCCAGATCCGCCGCCTGCCGGTGCTGGATGGCGAGGAACGCCTGATCGGCATCATTTCGATCGGCGACATCGCACTCAAGGGCCAGGACGAGGAAGACGTGGGCCAGTCGCTGGGCGAGATCTCCGCGCCGGCGTAAACCTCCCTCTGCCATTGCGGGCCAGACCCGCCATCCATGCCTCTTCGCTTGCAGTGGAGCATGTGACATGGATCCCGGACCAAGTCCGGGATGACAAGCCTGCTGCGCAGCATGCGCTGATTTGGTGCATCAGCACAGGCTGGGCTGCCACGCTGGGCAGCGCCACGCCCGCGACGACCGAGCCTGCGCACGCGAATCCGCCGCGCCGGACTGCGCCAGCCTGATTGCGGACCGGTTGGGCCGCTTTTTGTAGTGCCCGCCCTACATAGCGTCATGGCAGCAACGGCGAAATGCGGCGCCAGCCCCCCTCCCGCCCAAAGTGGCCCGGCGTTTGCAAGACAGCCGCATCTTCAACTGAAAGGTGCGCGCCATGTCTGACCGTTTCTCTCCCTACGACGCCGACAAACCGCTGATGCTCAAATGCAGCTGCGGCGGTGACCACGCCCCCGCCGACCACCACCCGGAGATGAACGCCGACGGCGCCGCCGCCGAGCTGCGCCGGCGCAGCCTGACGAGTGAGTTCGAGGCCTACTCCAACGAGTTCATTGAAGCCACCCTGGTCAAGGCCCTGTTTCCGCAGGACGAAGTGCGGCGCCGCTTCCTGCGCGCCGTCGGCAAGGGCACGGCCATGGCAGCGATTGCCAGCGTGCTGCCGGTCGGCACCATGCAGGCCATGGCGCAGGACAAGGGCAAGCTGGAAAAAACCAGCCTGAAGATCGGCTTCATCCCGATCACCTGCGCCACGCCGCTGATCATGGCGCACCCGCTGGGCTTTTACAGCAAGGAAGGCCTGAATGTCGAAGTCGTCAAGACGGCCGGCTGGGCGCTGATCCGCGACAAGATGATCAACAAGGAATACGACGCCACCCACTTCCTGAGCCCGATGCCGCTGGCGATGTCCATGGGCGTGGGTTCCAACCCGGTGCCCATGAATGTGGCCACCATCCAGAACACCAACGGCCAGGCCATCACGCTGGCCAACAAACACAAGGACAAGCGCGACCCCAAGATGTGGAAGGGCTTCAAGTTTGCCGTGCCGTTTGAGTTCAGCATGCACAACTTCCTGCTGCGTTATTACGTGGCCGAAGCCGGACTGAATCCCGACACCGACATCCAGATCCGCGTGGTGCCGCCGCCCGAAATGGTGGCCAACCTGCGCGCCGGCAACATCGACGGCTACCTCGGCCCCGATCCCTTCAACCAGCGCGCGGTCTACGAGGAAATCGGCTTCCTGCACATCCTGACCAAGGAGCTGTGGAACGGCCACCCCTGCTGCGCCTTCGGCACCTCAACCGAGTTCATCCAGAAGAACCCGAACACCTTTGCCGCGCTGTACCGCTCGGTGCTGACCGCCGCCGCCATGGCGCGCGACCCGAAAAACCGCGAGCTGATCGCCAAGGTGATTTCACCGCAGGCCTACCTGAACCAGCCCGAAACCGTGGTGTCGCAGGTGCTGACCGGCCGCTTCGCCGACGGCCTGGGCAACATCAAGACCGTACCGGACCGCGCCGACTTCGACCCCATCCCGTGGCAGTCGATGGCGGTGTGGATGCTGACGCAGATGAAACGCTGGGGTTATGTGAAGGGCGACATCAACTACAAGCAGATCGCCGAAAAAGTCTTTTTGCTGACCGACGCCAAAAAACGCATGACGGAACTGGGCCAGAAAGCCCCCGAGGGCGCTTATCCCAAGTTCACCGTCATGGGCAAGGTGTTCGATGCGGCCAAGCCGGACGAGTACCTCAAGTCCTTTGCGATCAACAAGATGGCCTAGTGGAATGTTCAAGTCGCTGAACTTCAAGGCCACGCTGGTCTCGGTCCTGCTCCTGCTGGTGTTTCTGGCAGCGTGGCAACTCGCCACGCTGCCGGCCACCGGTGGCGCGGCCGGGCCTGCCGTGTCCGCCGAGCAAGCCGAGTATCTGAAGATGCTGGGCAAGGACCCCGGCACGGCCAAAACCGGCGGCTTTCCGACACCGCTGCAGATGGGCCAGACCGCCTGGCGGCACCTGTCCGATCCGTTTTATGACAACGGCCCCAACGACAAGGGCATCGCCATCCAGCTCGGGCACTCGCTGGCGCGTGTGGGCCTGGGCTTTCTGCTGGCCTGCGTGGTGGCGATTCCGCTGGGCTTTTTGATCGGCATGTCGCCGCTGATGCGCCGCGCGCTGGACCCCTTCATCCAGGTGCTCAAGCCGATCTCTCCGCTGGCCTGGATGCCGCTGGCGCTGTACACCATCAAGGACTCGTCGACCTCGGGCATCTTCGTGATCTTCATTTGCTCGGTCTGGCCCATGCTGATCAACACCGCCTTCGGTGTGTCGGCGGTCAAGCGCGAATGGCTCAATGTCGCCAAAACGCTGGAAGTCGATCCGCTGCGCAAGGCCTTCCTGGTCATCCTGCCGGCTGCCGCGCCGACCATCCTGACCGGCATGCGGATTTCCATGGGCATCGCCTGGCTGGTGATCGTTGCCGCCGAGATGCTGGTGGGTGGCACCGGCATCGGCTACTTTGTCTGGAACGAATGGAACAACCTCTCGCTGACCAACGTGATTTTTGCCATCGTGGTGATCGGCGTGATGGGCATGTTGCTGGACCTGATGTTTGCTCAGCTGCAGGAGTGGGTGACCTATGCTGAATAAACCCGCTGCCGACGCCAACCCGGGCCGCCCCTTCCTGCAGGTCGAGGGCCTGGCCAAGGCCTACCCCGGCACCAGCGAGCCGGTGTTCGACGAGGTCAACTTCAGCATCGCGCGCGGCGAGTTTGTCTGCATCATCGGCCACTCCGGCTGTGGCAAGACCACCATCCTCAATGTGCTCGCGGGCCTGGAAAGCGCCAGCGCCGGCCATGTCTTCATGGACGGGCGCGAGGTCGCCGGCCCCAGCCTGGAGCGCGGCGTGGTGTTCCAGGGCCACGCGCTCATGCCCTGGCTGACCGTGCGCAAAAACATCGCGTTTGCGGTGCGTTCCAAATGGCCGGACTGGACCAGCGCGCAGGTCGATACCCATGTCAAGAAATACGTGGACCTGGTCGGCCTGTCGGGCGCCATCGACAAAAAACCTTCGGCGCTGTCCGGCGGCATGAAGCAGCGCGTGGGCATTGCGCGCGCCTTTGCGATCGAACCCAAGATGCTGCTGCTCGACGAGCCTTTCGGCGCACTCGATGCGCTGACACGCGGCACCATCCAGGACGAGCTGCTGGCCATTGTGCGCGAAACCCACCAGACGGTGTTCATGATCACGCACGACGTGGACGAAGCCGTGCTGCTGGCCGACAAGATCCTGCTGATGAGCAACGGCCCGCAAGCGCGTGTGGCCGAGATCGTGCGCAACACCATGCCGCGCGACCGCCAGCGCGCCACCGTGCACCACGACCCGCAGTACTACCCGCTACGCAACCACCTGGTCGACTTTCTGGTGGCGCGCTCCAAAGACCTGTCGCACGGGAAAGCGCCCGCGCACCCACCCACGGTGGAACCCGGCCGCGGCGCGCTGGCCGACACGCCGCCTTCTGTCACCCTGAAAGCTGTCGCATGAGCACTGCAGAACAAGCCCGCCCGCCGCTGCCGCCCTTCACGCTGGAAACCGCGAAAGAAAAGGTACAGAAGGCCGAAGACGCCTGGAACAGCTGCGACCCGGACCGCGTGGCGCTGGCTTATACCGAAGACTCGGTCTGGCGCAACCGCGCCGACTTCTTCTCGGGCCGGCCCATGATCCGTGAATTCCTGAAACGCAAGTGGGCGAAAGAGCTGGACTACCGGCTCAAGAAGGAACTCTGGGCTTTTACGGACAACCGCATCTCGGTGCGCTTCGAGTACGAATGGCACGACGACGCCGGCTTCTGGTTCCGCTCCCACGGCAACGAGCAGTGGGAGTTCGACGAGCTGGGCCTGATGCGCCGCCGCGAAGCCAGCATCAACGACGTGCCGATCAAGGCCGCAGACCGCAAATTCCACTGGTCGCGCCCGGTCGCGCCCTGAGCCTTCACTTTTTTCTTTTCTTCCCGCTTTCCATTTTTCAAACACAGGAGCAACACGCATGAACCGCAACGACGTCACCGAAAAAATCATCACCGTCAAGGTATCCAAAGGCCTGACCTGGGAGTCGGTCGCCAAAAAGGTCGGCCTCAGCAAGGAGTGGGTCACCGCCGGCTGCCTGGGCCAGATGACTTTCGATGACAAGCAGGCCAAGATCATCGGCAAAATTTTTGGCCTGAACGCCGAAGAGCAGAAGTGGCTGCAGGTTGTGCCGTACAAGGGCTCGCTGCCCACACCCGTGCCGACCGACCCGCTGATCTACCGCTGGTACGAAATCGTCAGCGTCTACGGCACGACGATCAAGGAACTGATCCACGAAGAGTTCGGTGACGGCATCATGAGCGCAATCGATTTCAGCATGGACATCGTGCGCACGCCCGACCCAAAAGGCGACCGCGTGAATGTGGTGTTGTCGGGCAAGTTTTTGCCGTACAAGACTTATTGATGGTGGCGACGCGCCGGGGTGCCTGGCACCCTGGCGTCCCGCGCCGGAGGACTAGAGTCCTTTAACCCGGCATGCAATCAGCAGCAGGCCAAAGCCGATGATCCACGACCAGGTCGCGATCGGCTCACCGATGCGGACCACGCCAAACTGGGCGAGCAGCGCAACCACAAACAGGATCAGGGAGATCACCCACACGACGAAGGTCGGAGCTTTGCCGGAAAAATTACGCATGGTGTGTCCTTATGGGTTGTGAGATGAAGCAGCTTTAGTTTAGGGTTCACGGCTTAGTGTTTATCGACAAAGCGATTCGGGCTGACTTCATCGCGGGAGACTTCGGGTCTCGTTACGCGACAAAGCGACTTGCTTTGAGGTTAGGTTTGTGCATGGACGGATTTGCCGACGTCTAGGTAGCGCGATTTAGCCAACTTCGACCCGGTGCCTTCGCATGCGATGGCGGTGGATGCTGGCGCAGATAAGGCGCCTAGTGCATCTGGAGGGCAACGTCAACTACACCCAGCCACGGAAGAAGTTCCTTATCACCGACGCCAAGAAGAAGAACGCCGGCTGGCGCCCGCCCGAGGGCGCGTATTGCAAGTTCTAGATGATGGGCCCTGGGTTTGATCCGGCGAGGCCGGAGGAGTATGTGAAGAGTTTTGCAATTCATAAACTGGGCTGAATTTGCAGCGACATCCAGCGGAGTCCAGCCGAGCATGAGTTTGCCATGGCAAATTGTTGCCCGCCCTAGTAGATGTGCGCGCCTGTGGACACCCATATATTCTTTGTTTTGTGTAGGCGAAGCGTCATCACCAGCCGGGCTGGTGCTGATGATGCAAGACTGAAACGATACAACCGCGACGGCTAGCTTTAGCGGGCTTGCTGAGTTGAAGTACTAAAAACCTCTGGTGCTCGAGCATCAGATCGAATTAATACTAGGGTAGGAATTGAGGCCGGAAACTCATCGCCATCACCATCGACGTTGCGCGGTAGAAATTCTCTGATTTCTCGCGCCAGAACAGAGTTGTCTCCTTCCATCTCAATGTAAAACGAAAGTACGCTTCGGAGCCATGCTCCCAAAAAAGACCCGCTCGCGTTAACGCCAGCGATTGCTGGAATAGGTTGTACCGGTGTGCCAATTTCGAGGTCGTATAGGGCCGCACCGAAAACGGGAAGACAGCAGCAAAAGGTCGTCTCCAATAAACCATTTTCGATTCGCTGGCGTGGGGTGTAGGCTGTAGTGAGCCTTCCTTGTTTTGTAGTGGGACTTCCAACAACGGTTAGTGTGTCCGCCGACGCATAGAAGAAATCGATTGAACCCCCTAGCTTTTTGTGAAACACACCGAATGAACCGACCGAGGCTAAAAGCGAATCTTTCAGAAGCCTCGGATGAGCTTTAAATGGAGGAACCGGAAGAATATCTGGTCTTCGCGAAAGAAGATCCCATTGTTCAAGGTTGGCCTTGAAATCTATTTTGTCTGTTGCTGATGGAAAGCCCGAGCATAGGCTCGTGTGTTTGTCTTTTGATAGTTTGGCTTGGAGAAATGTGAGCCGCGCTCGAAAGCCTCCATTTAAAGAGTATGCCAATATCAAAACGTCGCATAGCTCACACCTCGCCGGGCTCCTAGCCCAAGCCCCTTGTCCATTGAAATAGACCTGATGTTTTGGGCCGTGATATTCCTCGACATCAAAATTTTCGCCAACTTTTCTAAAACTTCGTATCAGCGCACGAAACTGTTGCACCTCGGAAAACGATACCGCAGCCGACTCGACGGTGAAATGGGCAAGAAGATCTTCGCCAAAATTTTTGCTAGGTGACATTCTGATTCTTAATGCGCTTATGGCCGGACTTGCAGAAGCAAGCGTAAGGAAGGATTCAACAAGCGGTTAGTTTCAACAGGCTTGTTAGGCGCAGTGCGCTGCTCACAACCGCCGCGACTCTTCGAACCTGCGCGACGCTGTGTAGAGTAACCCCTCATCGCCTTCAGGCACTCTTCCTGGATCCGGCAAAAGTCCACCAAGGCTGGGGTCACGTTTTCTGTCTTCTTGAGCATGACGCAAGATGGCGGCGACCGACTTGTTCATGCTGCGAGGGTCCAGAATTCCCTGAACAATCGAAACAAACTCCCTACGCACACCGAGTAGTGCCGATTTCGCGGTTGGGAAGCTAAACAATTCAATATCCTCTCCGAGAATGCGTTCAGCGGCAACTAGTGCATCTAATGCGGAGTGACGAAAGCCCTTATAAGCGCCGGACTTAAACTCACCATGATCCGTCTCGAGCTCATTCGGTAGCAGAAACCGACCGCGATCAATGAGAGCCGAAAGGCGATGGCGACACCGTACAACCACGATCTTTTCGCTTTCAGATAAAGCGCTCAATGTTTTTGGGCAGCAGTACGCCGCCTCTGCAAGCACATCGACGGCTTCAGACGCCCAAGCCCTGAGGTCCCTAAGCCAGTCGCCTGCGACGCTGGTCGCTGACAATCGATTTTGCCGATTTGCAACGTAGTACGAAGCAAGAGCTGCCAAGCCGGTTAGCAATCCCGACAAAGCGCCCACTATGAAAGGCAGGTAGTCATCCGGCAAGTCGTGCCCCTGTAAATTGAAGTATTTAGACTAACTGACGCGCATCAGAGCGTCCGCGTTGAAATCAACTGTGGGCTCCAGCCCTTAAGCAAGCACAAGATCTGGATGACAATTTTCGATAAGCCATTCATTAAATTCCAAATTAGTGCTTGCCGACGCCCAGCGAATCTTCTCAAAATTTCTCCGTACACCATCAAGTTGCGCCTTGGCCACTCGGATGTATTCATGAACTTCTGAAGCGGAGAAAATATTTGGCACGTCGTAACTCCACGAGCTCAACAATCCCGCCGCCTCCCCGGCGGTGCGCTGAGCATGCTCGAGCCCTTCCAGAGTCAGCTGCTTCTTTTCCTCGAAGTAGCCTCGTTCCATTTTTTCGTTACCCATAGTTGTTCCATTTCTAGTTGCCAAGGAGAGCCGGTGTAACCGACTACGATTAAATTTGGACATGGAATCCCTGAAATAGCCGCCTGCGTTGGCCTTGCGAGGATCGGTCCTAGATTCACAAATCGAGCCATCAAATCTGGCTGTGGTTTCCGCGGATTCTATTTCGTCAACGGCCTGGACTCATCCTCCGATCGGATGAGTTGTAGCTATTTGATGCCAGCTATCACGCGATTGCTGCTCCCCCAAAAAACGATTTGCCATATTTGCTGATTTTTCGTCGGTTGGCCTTCGACTAAAGCTGAAGGCAAAATGCCCCCATGAACTCCCTAGACGGCATTCGCATCCTCGACCTCTCCCGCGTGCTCGCGGGCCCCTGGTGTACCCAGACGCTGGCCGACCTGGGCGCCGACGTCATCAAGATAGAACGCCCGGGCACCGGTGACGACACGCGCACCTGGGGTCCGCCCTTCCTGACAGACGCGCAGGGCCACGAAACGCAGGAGGCGGCCTACTACCTGGGCACCAACCGCAACAAGCGCTCGCTGACCTGCGACATTGCCAAACCCGAAGGCGCGGCATTGATCCGTGCACTGGTGGCGCACTGCGATGTATTTGTCGAGAACTTCAAGGTTGGCGACATGGCGCGGTATGGGCTGGACTATGCCTCGCTCAAGGCCCTCAACCCCAAGCTGGTGTATTGCTCGGTCACCGGCTTCGGCCAGACCGGGCCGTATGCCGAACGCGCGGGGTATGACTACGCGATCCAGGGCATGGGCGGGCTCATGAGTGTGACGGGCGAGCGTGACGACCTGGGCGGCGGGCCGCAGAAGGTCGGCGTGGCGGTGTCGGATTTGATGACCGGCATGTACGCGACCGTCGCGATTCTTGCCGCGCTCCGCCATGCCGAGAAAACCGGGGAGGGCCAGCAGGTCGACATGGCGCTGCTGGACACGCAGGTCGCGATGCTGGCGAACCTGGGCGCCAACTACCTGGTCAGCGGCAAGGTGCCGGGGCGCGCCGGCAATGCGCACCAGAACATCGTGCCTTACCAGGTGTTCGAGGTCGCGCCCACCCCGGATGGCAACAAGGACCACATCATCATCGCGGTCGGCAACGATTCCCAGTATGTGAAGTTCTGCACCGTGGCCAACATTCCCGAGCTGGGCGTGAACCCGCTGTTTGCCAAAAACCGCGACCGCGTGCGCAACCGGGCGCAGCTGGTGCCGATTCTCGAAAGCGTGATGAAAACGCGCACCAAGGCCGACTGGCTGGCGGCGCTGGAGGCGGCCAAGGTGCCTTGCGGCGCGATCAACAACCTGGCCGAAGTGTTTGATGATCCGCAAGTCGAAGCGCGGCAGATGGTCACACACTGGCAGCACCCGGTCAAAATGGACTTGCGCCTGGTGTCCAGCCCGATCAAACTGAGCGCGACGCCGGTACGCACCGCCGGTCAGGGCGGGCTGCCGCCGCCGCTGCTTGGCCAGCACACCGACGAGGTCTTGCGCGATGTGTTGAACTACTCGGACGCGCAACTGTCTGAGCTGAAATACAAAGAGGTGATCTGATGGCCAATTTTGTTCTGGTGCATGGCGCCTGGCACGGCGGCTGGTGCTGGCAGCGCGTGACGTCTGCGCTGCAGGCGCAGGGCCACCGCGTGCACGCGCTCACGCTGACCGGCCTGGGCGAACGCGCGCACCTGCTGGCGCCCAGCATCACGCTGGACACCCACATCGACGACGTGATCAGCGCCATCGAGGTGGAAGAGCTGCATGACGTGATCCTGGCCGTGCACTCCTACGCCGGCATGATTGGCACCGCCGTGGCCGACCGCCTCGGCAAACACCTCAAACACCTGGTCTATGTCGACGCCGTGGTGCCCAAACCCGGCGAAAGCTGGAGCAGCACGCAGTCGGCCGCGACGCAGCAGCAGCGCCTGTCGGCGGCGCAGGCCACGACAAGGTTCAGCTTTCCGCCGCCCGACCCGGAAGTGTTTGGCCTGCATGATGCGGACTACGAATGGGTCAAGCGCCGCCAGACGCCGCACCCCGGCAACACCTACCAGGCGCCGCTGAACTTCGACATCCAGCGCGTGGCCGCCATCCCGCGCACTTTCGTCAACTGCACACAACCGGCGCTGGCCACCATCGAGCCCAGTCGCCTGCGCGTGAAGGACGCCAAGTTCTGGGACGGCGCCTGGCTGCCGAACTCGAAGATCGTCGAGATCCAGACCGGCCACGACCCGATGATCAGCGAGCCCGCCGCGCTGACCCAAATTCTGCTGGACTGCGCGAAATGACCACCCTGCAGCGCCGCCAGTTCAGCGCCGCGCTGGCGGGCAGCCTGCTGCTGCCCGGGCTGGCGCTGGCCAAAGACACGGCGCTGCCGATCCCGGTGTCGCTGCCGGGCGCGGCGCAAAGCGCGGCTGCCAAAAAGGAACCGCTGGTGATCCTGGTCAGCCTGCCGGGTTGCCCCTACTGCGAGGTGGTGCGGCGCAACTACCTGTTGCCGGCGCAGCGCGACGCCGGCCTGCCGGCCTGGCAGCTCAACATCAGCGACCGCAGCACACCGCTGGTCGGCTTCGACGGCAAGGCCACCACGGCGGCTGCGCAGATCGCCGCCTGGAAAGCCGGCTTCACGCCGACGGTGCTGTTTCTCGGTCCGCAGGGGCAGGAACTCGCCGAACGGCTGGTCGGCCTGGGCTCCACCGACTTTTACGGCGCCTACCTGGACGAGCGGCTGGCCACGGCGCGCAAGGCGCTGGCGGCGTTGCCGCGGACCTGAGCGGCAAAACGCCCCATGGACGACGCAGACCTCCCGAACGCGGCCATCCACGAAGAGGTGGCCTTGCAGGCCTATGACAGCCGCTGGCCGGACCGGTTTGTGGCCGAGCGGGACCGGCTGCTGACACTGTTTCCACTGGTGTTTCTCGACATCGAGCACATCGGCAGCACGGCCGTGCCCGGGCTGATGGCCAAACCCATCATCGATCTGCTGGCGGGCGTCGAGACCATGGGCATGGCCAAATCGCTGGCCGACGCGCTGTGCGAGGCTGGCTACACCACATCCGCCGAATTCAACGCCACGCTGACGGACCGCCAGTGGTTCATGCGCTCGGCCGGCGGTCACCGCACGCACCACCTGCACGTGGTGGTTCACGGCGGCCCGGTGTGGACCCGGCATCTGCGCTTTCGCGATGCATTGCGTGCCAGTCCCGTGATGGCGGCGCGTTATGCTGCGCTCAAGGCCGAACTGGCCGTCCTGCACCCGGCCGACCGCGAGGCCTACACCAGCGCCAAGACCGCGTTTGTCAATTCGCTGTCGGACCCCAGCTGACCGGCCCCAAAGCGGCCGACAGGCTACCAAATCACTCCTGATTTGATAGCTGCTTACGCACGCGGGACAATGGCTGGAGGCCTGTTTGACCTGACATCTAGGTCCATGCGACAGCCGCCGGACTGCCAGGCACGGTGCCGCATCGACCATGTGATCGACGGCGCCCTCATCACCTTTGTGGACATCACCGAGACCAAGGCCCTGGAATCCCGGCTCCGCAAGGATTCAACCGGCTGATGGATGCGTTCGGGCCGGGTTGGCGCAGCCCGGGCAGTCGCGGTCCTTACTTCATCGCCCCGAACACCCGCTTCAGGATCGCGCTGCCGGTGCCCACCGGGTCCTGGCGGATCTTTTTTTCTTCCTCGCCGATGATCAGGTAAAGCCCGTCGAGCGACTTGCCGGTGACGTACTGCTGGATGTTGGCGTCTTCCGGCTTGACCAGGCCATAAGCCGCGGCCTTGCCGGCGAACTCGTTGTACTTGTTGGCCAGACCCACCCTGGCCGTGGCCTGGGTCACCACCGGCAAAAACTTCACGGCCAGCGGCGCGCGGGTTTTTTCAGCAAAAAAGGTGGTGACCGAGGTCTCGCCGCCCTGCAGGATGTTTTTGGCGTCGTTGACGTTCATGGTGCGTACGGCGCTGACCAGCAGGTCACGGCCCATGGGCACGGCGGCCTCGGCGGCGCGGTTGATGGACGTCACCAGCTCGTCGATGCGTTTGCCCTGGCCGAAGTTTCTCAGGAATTTCGAGGCATCTTCGAGGTAGCCCGGCAAAGGGATGCGAACTTTCGGGTTGCCGAGGAATCCATCTGTCTTGCCCAGCAGGGCCACGGCTGCCAGCGCGCCCTTTTCGAGGGCGGCTTTCAGGCCACTGGACGCTTCGGCGTTGCTCAGGTCGCCCAGCGACAGGGCCTGCGCCTGCTGGTGGGTGGCCAGGATCAGCATGCCGAGTGCGCTGAGACCGGCCTGGTTAAAATTGCGGCGTTGCATGATGAATACCTTCCAGAAAACAAATCCCGTTTCCAGCGCAGTATGCCGGATCATGCTGGCTTCGGCCCTGGCGCTGGCATCGCTCGGCGTGCTGTCCGGCTGCGGCCGCGCGCAGGTCGCGCCCGAGTCGACCTTTGTGCTGCTCAACGGCAGCAAGCAAAGCACCGCCGACATGAAGGGCAAGGTCACGCTGGTCAACTTCTGGGCCACCAGCTGCGTCACCTGCGTGGCCGAGATGCCCCAGCTGGTCTCGACGTATGACAAGTACAAGGCCAGGGGCTACGACACGCTGGCGGTGGCCATGAGTTACGACCCGCCCAGCTACGTCGTCAACTACGCCGAAACGCGCAAACTGCCCTTCAAGGTCGCCATCGACAATACCGGCGCGGTGGCCAAAGCCTGGGGTGACGTGCAGCTCACGCCCACCACTTACATCGTCAACAAGCGCGGCGAGATCGTCAAACGTTATGTCGGCGAGCCGGATTTTGCGGCGCTGCACCAGCTGATTGAAAAGCTGCTGGCCGAAACGTGACCGCTGCGCCGGCCTTCAGTCCGGAGCGATCGGGCGTCCTGCGCTTCGCCGGGTGGATGGCCCTGGGCCTGGCCGCCGCGCTGCTGTCCTCCCGCCCCGCCCTGGCCAGCCCGCAATTGGCACTCGACAAGGGCTGCTACACCTGCCATGGCAAGCCACCCAGAAAAAGCGCCCCGACCTTCGCGGAGCTGGCCTCGCGCTACGCGAAGCACCGCGGCAACACCAGCGCCGAGAATGCCCTGGTCGAAAAGCTCCGCCAGGGAAGCTTTCTCGGCCACATCGATGCCCATGAACGCCTGAGCCAGGAAGATGCCCGGCGGCTTGTCCGCTGGATCATCGACGGCGCCCACTGAAGCTGCTGGCTGAGACCTGATCGACGTCACCACCGGCATCAAGAAAAAAGGCCAGCTCCGCAAGGAGTCGGCCTTTTTTTGCGCTTGCTGACGTCGTCCCGAGCTGCCGTCTTTAAACCAGCAGGGGCCGCGGGACTGGCTTTGCCAGACCGCAGGCCCCGCCCCCTTGAGGGGGGAACAGGCTACACGCGTGAGCCTGGACGGGGGTGTTACTGATTTCTATAGGCGTCGTGACACGCCTTGCAGGTGCCGGCGGTGGCGGCAAACGCAGTCTTGACGGCGTCGAGGTTGCCGGTCTTGGCGGCGGCGGACAGCTTGGCGGACTCGGCGATCAGCTTGTCGCTGTTTTCCTTGAACTTGGCCTGCTCGGTCCAGATTTCCGGCTTGGCCTTGGTGCTGCCCTTGTCGCTGCCGGCCATAAAGCCGGCCCATGGAAGCTTGGCCATGTCGGCCACGATCTCGGCATTGTCAGCGGCGACCTTGGCATCGAAGGGTGCGCGGCCGGAGGCCATCGCGCCGACGCGGCCAAAGTGCTGGCCCATCACGAACAGCGCGCTCTGGCGGTACTTGATGGCATCTTCAGGCTTGGCGAACTGGGCCGAAGCGGGCGCGGCAAAGGCCAGCAGCGTGGCGGCCGCGGCAATACAGGCAAAAGCTTTCATGGTTTTCCTCTCGTGGTTTATTGAGTTATCGTGCTGGCAGCGCAGGCTGGGCGTTGCCACACAGCTGGAGTTTGGCAGGAAGTGATAAGTTCCGCTGGAACTTATGCCGTACGGGAAAGCACCAAGCAGCAGCCAGGCGTCTGACCCGCCAGCCCGGCCATAAAACCAACAACCGTGAGGAGTGCATATGTACAACAACAGGACACTGAACAAGGTGCGGGTGTGGGACCTGCCGACGCGGATTTTTCACTGGGCGCTGGTCGCCTGCGTGCTGGGCCTGGCCATCAGCGGAACCATAGGCGGCAACGCGATGATCTGGCATTTCCGCTTCGGGTATGCGGTGCTGACCCTCTTGCTGTTCCGCATCGTCTGGGGCCTGGTCGGCGGCCGCTGGTCCCGTTTTGGTGCATTCATCTACTCGCCGCAAAGTGTCTACAACTACCTCAAGGGCCGCGGCAAGGCCGAACACTCGGTCGGCCACAGCCCGATAGGCGCGGGCTCGGTGTTCGCGATGCTGGGCATCCTGCTGGCCCAGGTCGGCAGCGGACTGCTCAGCGACGACGAGATCGCCTTTGCCGGGCCGCTGACGCGTTTTGTCTCCAACGCCACGGTCAGCCTGGCCACGAACTACCACAAGAACATCGGCAAGTGGATTGTGCTGGCGCTGGTGCTGCTGCACATTGCGGCGATTGTTTTTTACCTCTGGCGCAAGCACAACCTGGTGGGCGCGATGCTGCATGGCGACAAGGAGCTGGTCACCCAGGTGCCGCCCTCGCGCGACGACGCGGCCTCGCGCACCGCCGCGCTGGTGGTGCTGGCTGCCTGCGCCGGCGGGGTGTACTGGATCAGCACGCTGGCCGCACCGGCGTTCTGAGGCCGCCCGGGGGCGGCAGCGTGAAAAACACCGCCGCAAAAGCCGATACACTGGGCCGACATGCGTTCTGACCCGCCAGCCCCCGCAACCGCCCCCGCCTTCGAATTCATCACGCCGGACACGCCGGCGCTGCTGGAGGCCACGCGCGCGATCTTCCGCGAATACGCCGGCCAGCTCGGCATCGACCTGTGTTTCCAGAACTTCGACGAAGAGCTCGCCGCGCTGCCTGGCGACTATGCGCCGCCCCAGGGTTGCCTGCTGCTGGCGATGCGGGACGGCGAGGTGGCCGGCTGCTGCGCGCTGCGGCCGCTGGACAATGTGGACTACCCGAACGCCTCCGAGATGAAGCGCCTGTATGTGCGCCAGACTCATCGCCGGTCCGGCCTGGGCCGGCAACTTGCCGAAGCGATTCTGGATGCGGCGCGTGTGGCCGGCTACCACAGCGTGCTCCTGGACACCCTCAGCGACATGGAAGCGGCGCGCGCGCTGTACGACGACCTCGGCTTCAAGGACATCCCGCCCTACTACCACAACCCGATAGCGGGCGCTCACTACTTGAAAGTCGATCTGGAATAAAAGCCTCTCCAGCGCAGAACTGGCGCGCGTGAGCAGCTCCTTTTTTGATAGCAGATTGAGGCCTGGCGGATCGCCATCCGGTTCCCGCAGCCCGCAAAAAAAAGCCGCCGGTCTCGCGACCCGCGGCTTTGTTTCGTCTCCTGCCTGGCGGGGTAAGCGCCCACCTACCAGCAGATGGTCAGCCCCTGGCCTGCGCCAGCAGGGTGGCAGCGTCGCTGACCTCGAACTTGCCCGGTGCCTCCACGTTCAGCGCGGCGACCTTGCCGTCCTTGACCAGCATCGAATAACGGTTGCTGCGCACGCCCATGCCGCGTGCGGTCAGGTCCAGCGTCAGGCCGGTGGCCTTGGCAAAGTCGGCGCTGCCGTCGCCCAGCATGCGCACCTTGCCGTCGGTCTTCTGGTCGCGCGCCCAGGCGCCCATGACAAACGCGTCGTTGACGCTGACGCACCAGATCTCGTCCACGCCGGCCTTCTTGAATTCCTCGACCTTCTCGACATAGCCGGGCACATGTTTGGCCGAGCAGGTTGGCGTGAAGGCACCGGGCAGCGCAAACAGCGCAATCGTCTTGCCGGCGCTGGCCTTGGCCACGTCTACCGGGTTGGGGCCAATGCTGCAGCCGTTGCCTTCGACTTCGGAAAACTCCATCAGCGTGGCTGCGGGAAGGGTGTCGCCTACTTTGATCATGTGTCTGCTCCTCAGGGTTTGTTGGAAAAACTGAAATCAACCGCCATTTTCAACGATTGCCGCCAGCCCTTCAAACCTGCGGGGCAAAAACAAAAGCGGCCCAGGGGGTCGCTTTTGATGGGGGTTCAAGTGCAAAGACTTAAACGATCGCCGCTTTTTCCAGCAACTTGGTCACAACCCAGTTCTTGGTCTTGGAGATCGGGCGGCTTTCGGTGATTTCGATCAGGTCGCCGGTCTTGTACTCGCCCTTTTCGTCATGGGCGTGGTACTTGCTCGACAGCGAGACGATCTTGCCGTACAGCTCATGCTTGACGCGACGCTCAACCAGCACCGTCACGGTTTTCGCGCGCTTGTCGCTGACCACACGGCCAACCAGGGTGCGCTTGAGGGATTTTTTAGCTTCCGTCATTATTTCGCTCCTTGCTTGACGATGGTCTCGGCCAGAATGGTCTTGGCGCGAGCGATGTCACGGCGCGCGGAACGCAGCGTGGCAGTGTTGGTGAGTTGTTGCGTGGCTTTTTGCATGCGCAGGCCGAAATGGGCCTTTTGCAGCTCTTTCACTTCGGTTTGCAGGCCGGCAACGTCTTTTTTGCGCAGTTCAGTAGCTTTGGTCATGGTCATTCCCTTACTGGCCGATCATGCGGCTGACGAAGGTGGTGCGCAGCGGCAGCTTGGCAGACGCCAGGCGGAACGCTTCGCGGGCCAGCTCTTCAGGCACACCGACGATTTCAAACACGATCTTGCCGGGCTGGATTTCAGCCACGTAGTACTCGGGATTGCCTTTACCGTTACCCATACGCACTTCAGCAGGCTTTTGGGAAATCGGCTTGTCCGGGAAGACACGGATCCAGATACGGCCGCC